>CAYSQP010000001.1:0-14131 GCA_964433285.1 uncultured bacterium
GGCAACCTGACCAGATGGAATGGGTCAGTTTTATGGTCTCTAAAGCAGTCTTTACCGACAATGTGATGCTAGAAACAGAGATCCAAATGGGCCCTGGATGCACAGGCATCGGATTTTTACTCGGCAGAAGCCTTGAAGATGGCTATGCTCTTTGGATTGGGTCAAAAGACCATCCTGGCACCCGCCTTTACCGCTGCAATGTGGAAGTTTTAAGCCACCCTGAAACAGCTTTAAAAATAGGGGAAAATCAAAAGATCCGCATCGAAAAGATTGGCAACTATATTCGCTTCTCTATCGATGGCGTTTTGCAATTTGGTTATTTAAGCCATCTTCCTACATTGGGCAAACATGTGGGGCTATTCTACCGCGATGCAGATTTTCAGATGGAGGGGCTCCAAGTATTTGTGGGCAGCCAAAATGTGATGGTTAATTGCCTGTCTATCCCTGATGCATTTTTGGCCAGAAAAAATTTCTCTCAAGCTTTAGCTGAATACAAGCGCATTGCAAGTGCCTTTCCAGGGCGCCGCGAAGGCCGAGAGGCTATTTTTCGCGCGGGGATCACTCTTCTTGAAGAAGCAGAATATAAAAAAAAGAAAAAGGAGAAAAACTCTTTTTATGCACGCGCTTTAGAAGAGTTTGAAAAGTTGCATGGAACTCCGGGGGCACCTCTAGAATATCTAGGTAAATCCCTTGTTTATAAAGCCATGGATGAAACAGAAGAAGAGGTCAAATGTTTAGAGCTTGCCCTACGCCGTTTCCCTAAACATCCGCTTAAGCCGCTTTTACAAGAAAGTCTACTCTCCCGCCTGCATGAAAGTGCGCGCAGCAATAGAAAGGCTGCCTTTCATTTTGCTCTTTTAGCATTGCGCTACTTGCCCCAAATTTACTCTAATCCTGACCATTACACCTTGATCGAGAGTTTGAAAAAACATCTTGAGCCGCTTTATTTTTTAAAGCCATCGAATATGGCAGTAGAACTTGCTTTTTGGTTGGATAAACCGCTGACACTGCTAGAGTTTTTAGATAAAAATAAAGAAGAGAGCGCTCTTTTTGCTCTTTTGCAGCTGCGCTATTTTAAATTGGCCGAAAAAAAATCAGATGCGCTTGTTTTTTATTGCCAAACAGCCCCTCTTGCACAAGCTGTTAAAGTGGCCATTAAAGAAAAAGCGTCTTTGGCCATTGTGATTGCTCTAATTGAAAGGGCCATCGATACGCAGCAAACAAAAACAGTCGAGCCACTTTTTTCCCATTTTAAAGGGCTAGAAGAATACCGGATCTGGACCTACCTTTTGCAAAATAAATTTGCAAAAGCAACTAAACTATTCAAAAAAATTCCCACTGAAAATGATCCTCTCTTTTTTCTTTATGGCTGTTTAGTTGCAGCCCGTAAAGGAGAGCAAAAAGGAATCGATTTTTTAACAGATATTATGGTCAGCCGCTATCCTCCTCTTGGGCTGCTGCTTTCCCATTATTTACTCGGAAGAATCAATCTGAAAAAAAATGGGTTATTTTACTGGGAAAAAGTGCAGCTTTTTAGACAGCTGCAACTTTTCTACCATTGCGCTGGGAAACGGAAGCTCAAACTCTTTTTTTCAAAAAAAATCGGAAGGTTGAGAGCAAAGCAGCGTTCTGAGATACTGTAGCCACTTATGTCTGAACTATCTAAATCCTACGATCCAAAGCTGATCGAAGAGAAATGGTATTCTTTTTGGGAAAGTAAAGGCTTTTTTAAAGCCGATGCACGCTCTTCCAAGCCAGCCTATTGTATCTCGATTCCTCCTCCTAATGTGACCGGTACTCTCCATATGGGCCATGCACTTGTAGATACTTTGCAAGACACTTTGATCCGTTTTAAACGGATGAAGGGATTTGAAGCTCTCTGGGTTCCCGGAACCGACCATGCCGGTATTGCAACACAAACTGTTGTCGAAAGAGATCTGATTGCTAAAAAAGGGAAACGGCGCACCGATTTTTCGCGCGAGGAATTTGTTAAACTCTGCTGGCAATGGAAAGAAGAGAGTGAAAAGCGGATTTTAGAGCAGCTAAAAAAATTAGGCTGCTCCTGCGATTGGGACCGCCTTTGTTTTACCATGGATGAAAAACGGTCTAAAGCAGTCAAGACCATGTTTAAGAAGATGTTTGACGAAGGGCTGATCTATTTGGGCGATTATTTAGTGAATTGGGACCCTGTTACACAGACAGCGCTTGCCGATGATGAGGTGGAATTTGAAGAAAAAGAAGCGCTGATTTGGCATCTTAAATATCCCCTTGAGGACCATTCTGGATTTGCCATTATTGCCACCACCCGTCCTGAAACGATGCTGGGCGATGTGGCCATCGCTGTCCATCCTGAGGATAAACGGTATCGTAATCTGATTGGCAAAAAAGTGATCCTTCCCTTTCTTCATCGCCATATCCCTATTATTGCAGATCCTTTTGTTGATCCTGCGTTTGGTACCGGCATGGTCAAAATCACTCCTGCGCACGATCCGAATGACTATGAGATGGGTAAACGGCACCATTTGCCGATGATCAATATCATGACCCCAGATGGGAAGATCAATGAAAATGGGGTGGAATTCCAAGGCTTAAAAATGGAGGAAGCTAGAGCCTCTATTGTTGACAAACTAAAAAGCATGCAACTTGTCGATAAAATTGAAAAGCATACTAAACGCGTAGGCGTTTCCTACCGCTCAAAAGCCGTGATCGAACCCTATCTTTCTAAACAATGGTTTGTGCGCATGGATGGTTTTAAAAAGCCACTCAAACGCGCGCTAGAAGAAAAAAAAGTCAAGATGGTCCCTGCCCACTGGGAAACTACCTATTTCCATTGGATCGATCATTTACGTGATTGGTGTATTTCAAGGCAACTTTGGTGGGGCCATCGTATTCCTGTTTGGCACCATGTAGATGACCCCGAAAAAATGATCTGCTATAGCGGTGAGGGCGAGCCTCCTGAGGTGCTTAAGTCCCCTGGGAAATGGAAACAAGAAGATGATGTGCTCGACACCTGGTTTTCCTCTGCCCTCTGGCCTTTTAGCGTCCTTGGCTGGCCTGAGAAAACCCCTGATCTACAAAAATTTTATCCCAATTCTACTCTTGTCACTGGCTACGATATTCTTTTCTTTTGGGTTGCCCGTATGATTCTGATGGGAGAATATGCTCTTTCTCAAGTGCCTTTCCATGAAACTTTCATCCATGGACTGATTTATGGCAAATCCTACTGGCGCACCCATTCCGATGGATCGATTAGCTACATTACGGGAAAAGAAAAAATGGAGCTCGATGCAGGTAAAGCAGCAGGCCCTCATATCCAGTCCAAATGGGAAAAAATGTCCAAATCTAAAGGCAATATCATCGATCCCATTGAACTAATCGATACTTTTGGGACAGATGCGATGCGCTTAGGGCTTCTTTCTTGCGCTACGCAAGCAAGGCAGATCGATTTAGACCGTAGGCGCTTTGAAGAATACCGCAATTTTATGAATAAAATCTGGAATGGCGCCCGCTTTGTCTTTATGAATATCGAATCACTCTCTGCCTCCTCTCTTGCGCAAGGGATCGATTCTACACTTCTCTCTTTGGAGGATCGCTGGATTCTCTCCCGTTTAAATAGAACAGCCCAAGAGATTAATGAACATTTAGAAAACTATGGTTTTGATCTTGCCACGAGCCAGGCCTATCGTTTTTTCTGGGATGAATTCTGCGCCTATTATGTAGAGCTTGTGAAGCCAGTTTTATTCGGAAAAGTCGGCAATGAAAAAGAAAAAGAGAATAAACAGCGTATTTTGACAGTGCTACTTTGTCAAACAATCCGCCTGCTCCATCCGATGGCCCCTTTTATCACAGAAGAATTATTCCAGCTCCTAAAAGCACAATTTGGCAGTGCAGCACCCTCTAAGGAAGTCTATACAGCTGAAGCAATGAAAGCGTTGCAAGCGCCTGCCTGTATTGTGGCACCCTACCCAGAGATAATTAACTCTAAAGATATGAATCTTGAGATTGAAAACAGCTTCTCCTTTATGAACCAGCTTGTCCATACAGTGCGCATGATCCGTGCCGAAATGCAGCTTGCGCCAAATGTGCCTAATGATCTAGTTGTGGTCGGCAAAATGTCAGATCCTCATATGCATCTTGCCAAACAGCACTCTTCTATTTTGACCTCGCTGACTAAAACAGCTAAGATCCATTTTGATGAAAAGGAAAAGCAAGCCGGTTTTAGTGCAAGCAGTATTGTGGGCAATCTTAAATTGATTATTCCCCTTCCTGAAGAGATGAAGGAAAAAGAAAAACAGCGACTTGAAAAAGAAAAAGAAAAGCTGCTGCGCGATCAGGCCATTGCCCGCGAAAAACTTTCCAATCAAGAGTTTGTTTCGAAAGCTCCTAAAGAGATTATCGAAAAATTTAAACTCCAACTCCAGCAATCAGAAAAAGAACTTGTTGATCTTGCAAACAAGCTAAAGCATTTTTAACTAAGAATTAAAATAATTTCTTGCTTTGAAAAGAAAAAACTTTCAGGATGCGAAAAAAGGCATCTATGCGAGCGCTACTTCTATTACTTTTTTTCATGACAAGCTGCGGGATTAACAAAATCAATAGCACCATGGAACAGAGTAATGAAAATATTCAGATCAATACGCAGATGATTGAAAAAAGCAGTTCAGTCATTGAAAGCAACACAGAAGAGGTCAAAAAATCAACAGAACTTCTCAAGGAAACCAAAGAAGGTTTGCCTCTTATCTTGAGCGCAGTTGCTATTTTTCTTCTCGCTCCTGCACTCATTCTTTTTGTCTCCTTTAAAAAGCTGTCACAAAAGCTCGACCAAGTGATGCGCAGACAAAAAAAATAAAGTCGAAAATTTTACCGCCCTTATATACACTACGTTACATGCAATTGCCGTCACCCCAAGAATTAAAAAAGCGCTGCTTTCTGGATTCTAAAACAGCTGCATTTATCCAGGCATCGCGCCAAACAGCAAAAAATATTGTTGCAAAACGGGACCATCGTCTTGCCATCATTGCCGGTCCCTGCTCAATCCATGATCCAGAGCAAGGGCTTGAATATGCTAAACGATTCAAAGAGCTTTCTTTAAAATTGGAATCTTCCTGTTTTTTGGTGATGCGCGCCTATATTGAAAAACCGCGCACTTTAAATGGTTGGAAAGGACTTGTCTATGATCCAAACCTAGATGAAAGCCATAACTTTGAAGAAGGTCTTGAGCAAGCTAGACGCTTTTTTTTGGACTTGGCAAAACTACAAGTTCCTGCTGCAACAGAATTTCTTTCTCCTCTTGTTTCTACCTATATCGATGATCTTGTCACGTGGGGATTTATCGGCGCGCGTACATGTGCCTCTCAAATTCACCGCGAACTCGCCTCATTTTTTCCTTTTCCCATCGGATTTAAAAACAGCTTAGATGGTAATGTGGATACTGCCATTAGCGGCGTTGCTTCTTCACGCGATCCACACGCTTTTTTCCATGTGAGTGAGCAAGGAAACTTATGCAAAATGAAAAGCCAAGGCAATTCTTATTCCCATGTGGTCCATCGCGGTTCAATAAAATCTACAAATTATGATCCACAAAGTATTCAAGAAACATTAAAAAAACTCTCTGATATGGGAATCGCAACAGGTCTTCTTGTCGATTGCTCCCATGGAAATAGCCAAAAAGATCATGAAAAACAAAAAGAGGTCTTTTATTCTGTTTTAGAACAGATTGAATCTGGCAATCGCAATATCCTTGGAATGATGCTGGAGAGCCATCTTAAAGCCGGCTCTCAATCTGTGTGTAGGGAAGGCTTTTTAGAAGAAGGAATTTCGATCACTGATCCTTGCATTGGCTGGCAAGAAACAGAAGAGCTTTTGGAAGAGATCTGCTCTTCCTCACTACTCTCTTCCTCCATCTGAATCAGATCAACCCAGAGCTGATGTTTCCAATCGCGAAACACACAGCCATCGCCTGTAATAATCTCTGCTTTGTAAGTGATAATCCCGCACGTTGTCTCAAAATCTTCTCCGATGACAAAATAGGTCTCATAGCCGATCCGCCTATCGATAGGAAATTCAACCACTCTTTTGGTATAATCCCACAGGATCATCTGTAAACAAATTCTTGGATTTTGAGACAGTATCTCCTTGGGAACCCACCATTCAATCACCACCATCTGCCCACAAGGAGGACATTCTTGCCGTGGGTCAGGTGATCCCACATGGGTACTTGCCAAATAGTTCTGGTCCACCTTTTGCCGGCGCACTGCAAGACCATATTTTTGACAACTGGAAAGAAAAACAAGTAAAAGAAGAAACAGAGACAGACTGTACTTCATAACGGGTCTAGGGTAGAATATCGCCCCATAATGAAGCAAGCAGTTAGCATCATCATTTTTAATGATAAAAGAACAGAAATTCTTTTAATCAAAAGGCGCGATATTCCCGTTTGGGTACTCCCGGGCGGCGGGCTGGAACCTGGCGAAGAGCCAGAAAAAGCAGCCGTGCGCGAAACATTAGAAGAGACAGGCTATCAGGTGGCAATCAAGCGTAAAGTGGCCCATTATCTACCAATCAATCGACTCTCCCACTTTACCTACTTCTTTGAATGCGCCATTACCGCGGGCAGATCCATCACTGGCCCCGAAACAAAAGAGGTCTGTTTTTTTCCTCTAAGCGCTTTGCCTAAAAAGCTAGCGCCCCCCTATTCAGATTGGATAGCGGATGCAAAAGCTAATCATACTACTGTGCTAGAAAAAAGAATTGAGAGTAGTTCGTATTGGAATTTAGTGCGGCTACTTATAAAACACCCGCTCTTAGTCTGCCGTTTTCTGCTGACTAAAGCGGGCGTTCATGTTAACAATTAGTAAAGATCAGCGATGATTTTTTCTTGTGATCTTGGCTTTGGTTTTGTTTGTCGCTCAAGCTCATCAAGCAACATCTGCATTGTCGCTCGTATTGACTCTCTTGTTGCTTTTCGTTGGATAATATCGATTTTACTTTTATAGTCTCTAATTGCTAATTCTGAACATTTTGAATAGTCAGGCATATGACGCTCTGCTGAAAATGCTTTATGGATAACAGCATCATTTCCAACAGTAATAGCTTTTTTCAAATCATTTAAATAGCGATCAAATGATTTAGTTTTTGCTTTGACGTTGACATCCTCTTCAATGCCTAAAGCTTTTAGAAAGATATTAGAAAAAACAAATTTAATCCGATATAACAGCTCTTCAAGAAGTGTGCGGCTTTTTGTTTTCAAAACAGTGCAAATGGCAAAAGCTAAATCAGGATCATCTTGTGCATTGATTTTTTCAACAAGTGCATCTGTATCAATATTAGCAGGCTCTGTGTTATGAAGCTCTTGAATCAACTCTTTTTTTTTCCTTTCAACTTTAAGAACAGCTAGCTCTTTCTCAATTGTGCTACGTCCTGTTTGTGGCAAGTTAGGATCTTCTTGAATTAAGCGTTTGCACTTATTTAATGCTCTTTCTACCTTGGGATTTTTAACTTCAAATTCAGCATTTCGATTGTTTAACTTTATCTGCCCAAGCAACCACATTAATTCCAATAATTCTGTTTCAGATGATTGTGAAAAATCTAAGTTAGAAAGATCTGCAACAAGCAGATTATCAGCTGCCTCATTAACACCAGAATCGGCTTTCAGTGCATTATTCAAATGAACAAGTGCCATCTTGAATTTTTTTACCGCAGCTCGCTTTTCTCTCATTGCTTTAGCACAATCAGCAACAAGGACTTTTTTAAAAGCTTTTAATGTTTTACTAATTGTAGATTTAGCTAATTTATCTTCATTTGTTGTAATTGTTGAAATCTTATCAAGAATAACTAGCGTCTGCTCTCTTGAAAGCTCTTGAATTTGCTTTTTTAAAGCAGCCTCATAAAGCGCTTGAACGACACCCTCAATTTCTTGAAAAGCTGGAGCTTTTTTACCTAATTCAGAACTAATACCAATTAAGCAAGTTTTAATAGCATCAAATTTTATAGTCATAATTACCTCATTATTATGACATTAATTATATAATAAAATATTAATAATTATCAAACTATTTATTTTAAATCATTTTTTTTGGATCAACTATCTTAAGGAGCTGAGCCTCAGTAAGATAGCCTAAATGAGAGGCAGCCTTTTTAAGGGTGGTATTTTCCTTATAGGCTTTTTTGACTATTTTTCCGGCTTTATCGTAGCCTATGACAGGATTCAGGGCTGTTGCCAGCATTAAAGAATGGTCCAAATAGTGCTTGATCTGCTTTAGATTAGGCTTGATGCCTTTGAGACATTTTTCATAAAAACTCTCTGCGCTATCCCCTAAAAGACGGATCGATTGCATTAAGTTATAAATCATGACAGGCCGAAAGACATTAAGCTCGAAATTGCCCATTGAGCAGGCGAGCGCTATAGTCGTATCGTTACCAATCACTTGGACAGCTACCATTGTCATGGATTCACTCTGGGTCGGATTGACCTTTCCTGGCATAATCGAAGAGCCTGGTTCATTGGTAGGCAAAAAAAGCTCTCCTATCCCGCAGCGCGGCCCTGAACCCATCCAGCGGATATCATTGGCGATCTTCATCATAGAGCAGGCGACTCGCTTGAGCGCCCCGCTCATCTCGACGATACTATCATGAGCTGCTAAAGCTTCAAATTTATTAGGCGCAGAAATAAAGGGGTAACCGGTGATCTTTCTGATCTCTTCAGCGACCCGTTTAGGGTACCGTTTGGGAGCATTTAACCCAGTTCCTACAGCTGTGCCGCCAAGGGCAATCTCCAAAAGCGCAGGTAAGGCATTGTGTATCGCTTTAATGCCATGGTCGATTTGCGTAGCATAGCCAGAGAACTCTTGGCCTAACGTTAGTGGCGTAGCATCCATTAAATGGGTGCGGCCAACTTTAATGATTTTCCGGTATTCTTTGGCCTTCGTGTGAAGCCCTTTGGACAACATTTTTAAATGGGGCAAGAGAAGTTTATGGATCCAGGTGACAGCAGCAATATTCATCGCTGTAGGAAACACATCATTCGACGATTGCGATCGGTTCACATCATCATTGGGGTGAACAGGCGTTTTAGATCCTAGCTTCTCCCCTGCTTTTTTGGCACAGAAGTTGCTGATCACCTCATTGAGGTTCATATTGGTCTGTGTGCCAGAGCCTGTTTGCCAGACAGAAAGAGGAAAATGGTGATCGAGCTTGCCTGCTATGATGGCATCGCAAGCTTGGATAATGAGTTTTTTCTTATCCAAAGAAAGCAGCTTGAACTCAGTATTGACAATGGCCGCTGCTTTTTTCACAATGGCAAGGGCATGGATCACTTCCAATGGCATTTTTTCGGTGCCAACACAGAAATTCTGCAGTGAGCGCTGTGTCTGGGCTCCCCAGAGTTTATCGTGAGGCACTTTGACTTTGCCTAACGTATCTTCTTCTGTTCTTGTTTGCATGACCATCTTATTTCAAAAAATCTCCAAGATGTCAAGTGAGGTTTGGGTTAATGCAACCACAGAGACACGGAGGCACAGAGTTAAGAGGGAGAGATGAGTTTATTTTTTTCGGGGCAGCGAACCCGAAAAAAACGAAGCTCTGCCACTTTGTGGCAATGAAGATTTGAAGATTAGCACAGAGAAGATTAATTGATACTTACTCTTTTCTTAAGTAAACTAGTTCCCCTTTATCTTTTGGCAAAGGTTTTGGATAATCTAAACGAATAACATCTACTTCAAGTTCATGTTCAGGAAAATGGGCTATTAATTCGGTCGCAATGCACTCTGCAGATTCCTGATCTTCATCAGAAATCTCACCATCATAAAAGAAAAACAAATGGATCATTTTCTCATTCCACTTGATTGATACAGACCTTAATGCAGGAGATACTTCGCCCCATAATGCAGTCATCATTGAAAGTAAAATACGCGACCGATTTACAGGATATATTTGACTTTGTTGCATCATATCGCTATCCCTCATATCGTGCATACACAACATTATCTAAATAGGGCGTTTTTTTAGGTTTATCCAGTTGCAAAATTTCCAACTTAAGGTCCATATTATTAAAATCATCGTTGACTTTTTTTGCTGCAATCCGTGCTAAATTAGAATCTAATTCGGAAATTAAACCATCGTAATAAAAGATTAAATGAATCTCTTTTTCATTAAATGATGCGGTCACTGCTCTTAAAGCAGGCGTTACTGCATCTAATAAAGCTAATTGAATCGAAGCAAGAAGATTAACTCGATTACATTGCATTGTTTTTTTCATATCTTTTATAAGCAATAACTTCTAAGGCGGGCATTTTTGCTGGATAATCCAAACGGAAAATCTCTTGATCATAATTCCATTTATTTTTATCTGTAATTACAAAATCTGCTATTATTTCAGCAGCAGCAGAATCAGCTAAATCATAATCTAATTCTGAAATTGGGCCGTCATAATAAAAAATTACATGGAAATTATTATTTTTAATCTGCGCAGTTACCATTCTCAAACTAGGCGTAACTACATCTAGTAAAGCCCTCTGAACCGAAAGAAGTAAATTCGTTTGTTTATTAGTCATCATGATAATTATTTAGGCCTAAGAGGAATTATATGCGCACCTTTTTTTGAATAAACAATCATTCCTAAAGTGGTAGGAAATTCCATTCCTGTTGTTTCTTCTACATACATGCCAATTATTTCACCAAAATCAATCCTTTCTTTGTAACCTGCTTCTCCATAAGAACCAACAATCTTTTGCCCTTTACCTGCATGCATTTTTAATAATTCTTCAGGCATTTGATGTGTAAAAACACTCTTTTTCCTTGTTACATCATAATTTTTATGTCCCCTTATGTGTTTACCCTGTTTATCCATTTCAATTTTAACTTTAGAAAGTTGTTTAGCTCGATTTTCATTCCAAGTTTTTGAACTATTTACTAGTGCTGTTTTCGAGCCAGGTTTTGAAAGAGTCTCTAACGTGCATAATTTATTAGCCCTTTTAATTTCTCTTAATGCACTGGCATATTTAATGCCTTTGGCTGCTGCAATTGGAGAAAAAATATTAATCCCATATTTACCTAATGCATGGCCTATCAACTCACCTCGTTTGAGATTTTCCAATTGATCCCAATTATTAATTACATCATAGAGTTCTGGGACTAAAATTTTGGCAAGCTCTTCAGATTCAATATTTTTTAGAAGCTTACAAAATTGATGCATATGAAAAACAAAAGCTTCCGAACTCGCAACAGGGTGCTGAATAGATGCCCAAATAAGATTTCCTAATCCATTTATTGAAGCAAGAACTCCTGGGATAAATTCATTGCTAGCCTCAAGAATACCTGCAGCTACTCCTACAGAAAATCCCTCACTAAATCCAATGAATTTAAATCCTACAGGGACATTAAAGTTAAATTGATCTCTTTTCAATAAATAATCAGAAATTGCTAAGTCAAACTGTCCTAACTCAAAATAACAACTAGCTCTTTCTAAATAGGATTCTGCATGGGAAGGATCTTTGGCAATAGCTTTAGTCAATTCAACAACTGCATCATGATATAATCCCATCTCTTGTAGACATTGGCCCTTAAGTAAATAGACAGTATTTATAAGCGTTTCTTGTTCGTCTTTTTCTATAGTTTTCTCAATGAGTTGAGAGATATTTTCAAGACTAGCTTCAAAATCCTCTTGATAAAATTCACGCATGCCTTTCTGAAAATAGCTGCCTGTCCATTGATGATTTTCTATACAAAAATCGTACATTTGTCCAAAAAATTGATCGATTTTTTCTTCTGTTTGATTAATAACATCTTGTTTCTTTTTATATTCTTTTTGCAAAGAATTAATTCTTGTTTGAAGTTTATTAATTTCTGACTTTACATTTTTAAAATTAACTCTATCGACAGGTATTAAATCAATTTCTTCTAATTTATAATCTAATTGTATCTTGTAAAAATCAATTTCTGTAAGACAAAGAAAATCCAGATCACTATTTAAGGCATAAAAAGCATTTAAAAAATTAGAGTATTGCTCAAACTTAAAATTTTGAGACTCGCTTGTATTTAATTTGTAATCTCCAAAATTACGTTCAAAGCTATAACCATCGTATTCAACTTGTTCATCATCGCTTTCATCATCATCCCAATAAGCTTCAACGCCATTTTCTTCAGCACTACAGCTGCCTTCACGCGAATAATTCCATTCGCGCCAACCAACAGGGTAAAATGTTTTTGTCTTTCCTTGAGCAATTTCTATGTCCAAACAGTAACCATCAAATGGGGTAATATTCATTTCTAAAAATTTGATGTCTTTTAAACAGTTTTTAAAATTCAGACCAATTTGCTCTAAATGTGGGTCCGAATATCGTTTACCGCAACCGTGCGGACAAGCTAATTCAAATGCGTACATAGACTGCGCGAGGAAAAGAAAAAAACAAAAAATCTTAAATTTCATAAGCCACCAATATTTTTGTCAATTATGCAAGAAAGTCATTTTTTGTAACCCTTTTGAGAAATTCTTTTTTCTGATACAAACCTCTACCTGTATCTATCAGGAAGATTTTATGAAGCATAGTCCCCACAAAACCGAGATAATAAATAGATGGAAACATTTTCAATTGAATATGCTTTATTAGCTGTACAAAGCGCTTTATTGGGAATAGTCACACCAGCATTAAGGGCCGTAGTGGTGGATGTTAACAAGGAAGAGCAGTTGCTTTACCTTCATTTTTACTACGATGGAGAAGTTGAGGAGCAAGTAATAGAACTTTGGAGGTGTGCTATTACTGAAGCAAGCGCAGATTTGGGACCAGACTGTAAGCTAGATAATGGAGTGCAAAGGCTTGATTACCCTAAAAAAATCCCATTCTGTGGACGCTACGCATATCTTAGAAAAGAATAGATCTTCTGTGTTCTCTGTGGTTGCATTTTAGATAAGAAATTTGTTAATTTCTAAATATTATGTGGGCAAGAATCATAGAACTGGTCCTTGGATGTTGGCTAGCTTTTAGCTTTTTGACTTTTGGTGCCCATTTTTCTGATTTGATGTGCGGCTCTTTGATCATCATTTTCTCACTCTTCTGTTGTTACAAAAGAGCACGAAAAATCTATCTTTGTAATGTACTGATTGGGCTGTGGCTTTTTTCAAGAGGCTATTTTTCTGTATTGCCACTTTCAAACGCCATCCAAAATGATGTGATTGTAGGGACTTTGCTATTTGTTTTAGCTCTTGTTCCAAATAGGGAAATTAGTGCTCAAGTTTTAAGACGTCTCTGAGTTTTGGTTCGTCATAACCGACAATAATCTGTCTATCAATTTGAATGACAGGCACTCCGATCTGGCCTGATTTTCTCACCATCTCTTTCCAGGCAAATTCGTCTTTGTTGACATCAATCTCAGTAAAGCGTACCTGATTTTTTTCAAAAAGCTCTTTTGTCTTTAAACAATAAGGGCAATTAGAGGTGAGATAAACGGTGATTTGATGCATCTTTTTTCGTTGTACTTGATTTGTAGAATTCTTTAAAAGGAAGTCTTATGGAGTACCATGTTCGTCCCTACCCACGACAGCCGAATCGAGGCAGCGCAAAACTTGTTAAAGCGCTAGAAGAATTGGAACAGGCCCTTAAAGAAGAGCCGCCTAATCACAAAAAATTACAAGCGATTCGCATTGCCATCTATGAAGATACGCGCAAATGCAACGATGACCTGCTGATCGATCTTTTAAGGCAGATGCTCAATGACTTAGAAAAATGGGAGCAAAAACCTTGGGAAGGCGGCACAGGCAAAATCTTAGGCGATCTTCTTAAAATCAAAGAAGATCTAAAACATCTTTAAGTAATTAGCAACAAGGCAAAGACAAATGCAAAGATGGAAAAGGATTCGACAATTCCGATTGCAACAAAGCATTTTCCTGAAATCGCAGGCTGTTTAGCAGATGCCTGTATGCCAGAGGCGGCGCACATGCCTTGGTAGATCGATGAGAGCATCAGTGCTAGTCCGACTGCAAGTCCAATCCCAACACCGGCCAGTGCTGAAATAGTTCCGGCATTAATGCTATTTCTCATTAAAATCATCAGCACTAGTCCAAAAATTGCCTGCGAAGAGGGGCTGGCAGACAGTCCAATAAAGATTCCATGATTTTCTTCGACGCGGCTCATGACAG
>CAYSQP010000002.1:0-13706 GCA_964433285.1 uncultured bacterium
AGCTTGCTGTTTGGGCAACAAGCTCCATTTCCCCTGCTTCGATCTGTCCACCAGCTTCTCCCATCATCTGTAGCATTAAATTCCGCATTACAATAGGCGTCATGCCTGGCGTGTGCGAAGAGAGCGCCACAAAGAGCCTCTGATCGCTTAAAAGCTGTTTGCAGCAATCTAAAATCTCAAAAAGATCACGCTCAATTTTAAAGACCTCGCCTTTGTTGCCCCTTCCAAAACTCGGCGGATCGAGCAAAATCCCTTCGTAGCGCTTTCCGCGCTTTAGCTCCCTTTTTAAAAATTTCAGCGCATCGTCCACAATCCAGCGGATCGGCGCCTCCTCTAGCTGATTTAAGCGCGCATTTTCCCGCGCCCATTTCACCATTTTTTCAGAAGCATCCAGATGACACACATGGGCACCGGCTTTGGCAAGGGCAAGGGTGGCCCCTCCTGAATAGGCAAATAGATTGAGGATGTGCGGCGCTTTTTTTGTTTTTTTCACCTTCTCTGCTGCCCATTCCCATAAAAGATGGTGCTCTGGAAATACACCCAAATGGCCAAAATCTGTAGGAGAGACCTTAAACAATAATCCTTTTAATTCCATTTTCCAAGACGCAGGCAAGGCCGCTTTAAGCGTCCAATGATTTCCCTCATCGCGACGAAAAATAGCATCAGCACTCTCCCACTTCTCTTTTTTCAGCTGCCTCTCCCAAAGCGCTTGCGCGCAGGGGCGCACGATAACAAAATCGCCAAATTGTTCTAATTTTTGTTGGTTGCCGCTATCAAGCAAAGAGTAAGACATGGAGGAAAGTATAGAGGATTTTAACTTACCTTTGAACCAAGAAAAATTTGCTAATTAAAATTTTAAATAATGATAAAATGCCGCTAACAGATGATCCGCTGCCCCTTCCATCACTCGATTACGGTCGCCAGCAACATGGAAGCACCAGACTTTTGGCGCCTTCCCTTTTTCAATCAGCGCAGCCCAGATCGTCCCGATCGGCTTTTCAGCAGTGGCCCCTGTAGGTCCCGCGATGCCGCTGACAGCAATCCCATAATCAGCTCCTGTGATGCGCACTAAATGGCGCGCCATCTCTTCAACAACCTCTTTACTGACAGCTCCATGCTCTTTCACTGTTTTTTCTGCCACCTGCAGAAGATTTTGTTTTAACGTTGTTGAATAGACAACCAAAGAGCCTAAAAAGTAATCAGAAGCGCCCGGTATGGCTGTTAATCGAGCTGCTATCTTGCCCCCTGTGACCGACTCTGCAAGCGCTAGCGTCTTTTTATGCTCTACCATCCACTTCTGAATCGAAACTTCAATCTCTTGTTTCATACAACTACTTTAATTCCTCTCTCACTAAGCCCTGGATGATTTTCGATCCAATCTAAACATTGCTTTCCAATCCGGATGGGAGAATAGCTTTTTTTTCCCTGGAATAAAAAAGGAGTTGGCATCGTATGCGCGCGGATCCATTTAACCAGTTTGATAAAGAGTGCTGTATTGGGAAAATCAGGCGTTGAGGTGACTTTTTTGATCTCTTGGGTTTTAGGATCCTGATAAAGCTGCGGATAGGAAAATTGGATCCCCCAACTTGTACTTGCGTCGCTAAGTGCCATCGGATAAAACTTGCCATCTAGCTCTGAGGCAAAAAAATGGTGCAGTTGCAATTGGAGCACCGGTTTTAACGGTTTAATCAGCACCTTTTGCGGTGAAAGACGCAGTGCGTATAAAAGCGAAGAGCTTGTTGAAAAAATAGAAGAAAAGTAGGGTCTCAGTGGTCTTTCATCGATCGTACGCCCTTCTTTTAAAGCGGCGATATAGAGAGCATAAGCATTTAAAAAGTCTGATTTCTCAAGGCAACTTTTTTGCTCTTCTACCGGCTCACTAACAACATAAATCGAAAAAGGATCTAAAGCAGATAGCAAATCTTCCATCTCATCTACATCCAGAAGAACCTGATACTTTAACCATTTCGAAACTTGCAGCCTTCCTTCAATCTCCGGCGTGCTGAGCGGAATATTAAATGGCATATACTTTTTTAGAAGAAGATTGGATCAGCAAAAGAGCAGCGCCGCAAAAAATGGCACTGTCTGCAATATTAAACACAGGATAGGAATAACCCCAAAACGTAAAGCAGAACATATCAATCACATGGCCATACACAAAATAGTCAATAATATTGCCAATGGCCCCACTTAAAATCAGAAGCAGAGGAAATCTACGAATCGGATTTTTATTAAAAAAGAAAAGATAAGAGAAAATCATTGCCACCATAGACAAACGGAAAAAAAGAAGAACCCCTTGCCAATGGGCAAACAGTCCCCAGGCAGCCCCTGTATTGGTCTGATGGACTAAAGAAAAGTCGATGCCTAAAAGATCCTTAAACACTGGAATGCCTCCATAAGGAAATACAGCGCCCATTAGCGGCAGCTGAAAATGGACGAGCGTTTTGGAAGCGATATCTAAAAGGAGAACTAAAAAACTAAAAAGAATAAAAATCAAAGCAGCCCCTTTTCCATTTTTTCTTGTGCTTGGACCGTCATTGTTGCATAGGGAATCGCTTCTAGTCGCTTCATTGGAATTTCCTCTCCCGTAATATCGCAAACCCCATATGTTCCATCTTCAATTTTTTCCAAAGCGCGCTCGATTTGCCATAAGATCTTGATCTCCCGGTCGGTCAGCTCCAAATTGGTCAGCCGATCAAAATCATCTGTTCCTTCATCTGCCTGATGCTGAGAGTAGCCCTTCTGTTTGTCATCTGCTTGCACCCCTTCACGTGCTTCTTTCACAAAATTGGTCATCTGATCGCGCATCTTTTCTAACCGTTTTTTAAATTCCAAGATCTGCGCTTTTTTTAATGTCATAGGCTCTCCTGTACTGCAGCTTTTGTTGTCTGAATGTTTTCAATCGCATCTTTTAATTCTTCCACATGTTTAAAACGTCGATAGACACAGGCAAAACGGATATAAGCAATCGTGTCCATTTCTTGAAGGTGTTTCATCACAAGCTCTCCGAGCTCAGTAGTTTCAATTTCCCTGATCTGCCGCTCCATTAAATCGGCTGCGATCTTATAGACGATGTTTCTGATCTGCTCATGCGAAACTTTAGTATGGCGGCAGGCAGCATCCAGCCCCTTGATTAGTTTTTCCTGCTGAAAATCTTCATAAGTGCCGTCCCTTTTCCTGACTTGTATAATCAGGTCAACAGTTTCAAAAGTGGTGAAGCGCCGCAAACAGCTCAAACATTCGCGTCTTCGGCGCACCGCATTTGTTTCCAAAGCGTTGCGCGAATCGGTCACTTTTGTTTCTTCATGGTTGCAATAGGGGCATTGCATAACTTATCTCTTTTGGCCTCTTTCTATAACGGTTAAGATTTTTTTAAAAGCCAAATTTTAGCAGTAGAGAGTATCAAAATCTTTCTTATGAAATCAAGGCGATAGAATTTTTTTAAGTCTAAATTAAAAAATTGACTCGGAAACTTTTGCACTTTTCCATAGAGACAATGGATTGGAAGGTCCATTTTTCTTTAATTTTTTTACATAACTTCCATTACTGAAATTGAACGACGGAGGAGGTGAGATTCGAACTCACGATACGTTTATCACGTATACACGCTTTCCAAGCGTGCTCCATCGGCCACTCGGACACTCCTCCATAAGGGCAAGTAGGTTATCCATTGCGGTTTTTATTTACAACCGTGTAAAATAGTAGAAATGAAAAAATTTTTACTTATTTTTTTCTGCTCTCTTTCCCTGTGGGCTGAAACCAAACCAAAAGTGCTTGTCACTGTTCCCCCTTATCACTATCTGGTGGAAAAAATTGCAGGGCCAACGGTCGAGATTCAACTAGTTATTCCGCCAGGAGTCAATGCTCATCTCTACGAGCCGGTGCCAAAGGATCTGGAAAAAATGGCGCAAGCTTCCCTCTGGTTTAAATTGGGTGACCCTGTTGAAAACAAACTGCTTTTAACGCTGAAAGAAAAAAATCCTTCTCTTGTGACGGTAGAACTCTGTCATGGGATTGCTCTTTTAGGTCATGATCACTGTTGCGATGAAGGCAAAGATTTCCATTTCTGGCTCAGTCCCAAGCTAGCAGAGCAGCAAGCCAAAAAAATAGCCGATCATCTCACAAAGCTTTATCCTGAACATGAAAAGCTCTATAGAGAAAATTTACATCTGCTGCTTGCAGAACTTGCAGCGTTGGATCAAAAAATCGCCCATCTTTTGGCTCCTCTCAAAGGAAAGGCGCTTTTAGTCTCGCATCCTGCCTTTGGCTATTTTTGCCAAGACTATGGTCTTGTGCAAATCTCCATTGAATTTGAAGGCAAAGAGCCGCGCCCTAAACAGATCGCACAGATTTTAAAACAAATAGAAACAGTCTCCGTCAAAGCTGTGCTCACTCAAGCTCAATATAGCAATAAGGGAGCGGAAATGATTGCAGAAAAACTGCAAATGCCGGTCTTTCTTGTGGATCCTTATTCTATGGACTATTCCAAGAATCTGCTTTATATTGCTGAACTGATTGCACGCTAAAAATCATGGCCATTGAAGTAAAAAACCTCTCTTTTAATCGCGACAGAACAGCTATTTTGCAAGAGATTAATCTTTTGGTCAAAGAGGGGGAATTTGTGGGTATTTTTGGCCCCAATGGCGGCGGCAAAACCACTTTTTTAAAACTGCTGCTCGGTCTTTTAAAACCCACCTCTGGCTCAATCAAAATTTTTGGTGTATCGCCGGAAGAAGCCCGCACGCGTATCGGCTATGTCCCCCAGGCAAAACTGTTTGATCCGCAATTTCCGATTTCTGTTTTGGATGTTGTTTTGCTGGGGCTTCTTTCTAAAAAAAGGGATCCCAAAAAAGCCAAAGAGGCGCTTAGAAAAGTGGATCTACTGGACAAAGAAAATAGGCCTTTTGGCACATTGTCAGGCGGACAAGCACAGCGCGTTTTAATTGCAAGGGCGCTTGTCGGAGAGCCCGATATTCTGCTTTTAGATGAACCGACGGTTAGTATCGATGCGGAAGCTGAAAAAACAATCTATGGGCTTTTAACAGCGCTACAAGGCAGCATCACAATTTTGATGGTGACGCACGATCTGCAGCCAATTTTGGGAAAAGCAGACAAACTGGTCTGCATCCACCAAAAGCTATCGGCCTATTTGCCCAGAGAGGTCTGCGAACATTTTGCTCTAGGGCTCTACCATGACTGAACTATTCACTAATCCTTTTCTTTTAAGCGCGCTTTTAGCCGGTTTTGCCGCTTCTGTAACAAGTGGGATTATCGGCAGTTATGTGGTGATTAAACGGATTGTTTTTATTAGCGGCAGTATCTCCCATTCTGTTTTAGGCGGCATGGGGCTGTGCCTCTTTTTAAAGCGCACTTATGGCCTAGAGTGGCTGCTTCCGCTTTATGGCGCCTTTTTTGCGGCAATCCTTTCGGCTCTACTCATCGGCTATGTGCATTTGAAATATAAAGAGCGTGAAGACACCGTGATTGCAGCGCTTTGGGCTGCCGGGATGTCTTTGGGTGTGATTTTTATCAGCTTAACACCCGGCTATAATGTCGAGCTTATGAACTATCTTTTTGGCAATATTTTATGGGTCACAAAAAGCGACCTTTTTTTAATTGTTGGATTGGATCTGGTAGTGATTTTAGCGGCTGCTTTGTGCCACCGTAAATTTTTAGCGATCTGCTTTGATGAACAACAAGCGGTTTTACAAAACGTAAAGGTGAAATCCTATTATCTGCTGCTGCTCTGCTTAGTAGCTATCTCTGTGGTGCTTTTAATCCAAATTGTGGGTGCGATTTTAATTATCGCCCTACTCGCTATTCCAGCTGCCATTGCAAGCGGCATGACATTTCATCTTTCAAAAATGATGGCCATTGCCATTTTGCTAAGCTGCTTTTTTACATTAACAGGAATTTTTCTCTCGTACCAGCTCAATTGGCCGCCAGGCGCTACAATCGCACTGACGGCGGCGCTCTTTTATCTTTTAAACTTTGCAAAGCGAAAAAGCTATTAAAGGCAGCAATAACGCTTCCAGAAGCTTTTCCAGTGCATTGTTTTTCTTTGGCGTCTTTTGTGATGTCTAGATCGTCTGCGTTTCATATTATTTTCCCTCCTTAAGGATATTATTGCTGCTTCGATACAGCATGTTTATGAATAAACTCTTGCCATTTACTCTTGGGCTGCGCATCTGCTTGCACAGGCGGCGTCTCCTTCCCCTTTTTCTTTTTGTGCGGCTGTACCACCTCTTTTTTGCGGTTTTTAGCCATAAGTCACCACTTTTTCCTTATACAGCTTAGGAAACTGCTCCCTCGACATCGGTTTATGTTTGCGGTGTGTCTTAAATGTGATCTTGGATGGTTTTCGTTTTTCGCGCCGTTTCATAATTAACACCACTTAAACTCATGATAAAATTAAATTATTAATTAATCAACTTAATTATAGTTAATTTATAAATTTAAATATTAATTAATTTAATAACAAAAATGCACATCTTTGGTTAAGAATGACGAGTCTGTTGACATACGTTGGACATTTGTTTATGATCTTCCTAATTTTGCAACAGGAAGGTTAGAAAATGTACGCGATCATTGAAAGCGGCAGCAAGCAGTACCGTGTAGAAGAAGGCGATATTATTGATGTTGAGCTGCTTGAGGCTGGAAAAGATGGAAAAGTAGAGCTTAAGAACGTGCTGTTCTTGCAAAAAGAGAGTTCTGTGAAAATTGGCTCCCCTTTTGTGAAAAATAGTGTTGTGCATGCTGAACTGGTTGGAGAGGTGCGCGGGCCCAAAGTGGTTGCCTATAAGTATAAGAAACGCAAAGGCTATCGCAGAAAGGTAGGCCATCGCCAGGACTACTTAAGAATTAAAATCACAGCAATAAAGGATTAAGCGTTATGGCACATAAGAAAGGTCAGGGAGCAACCAGGAACGGGCGCGATTCCAATTCTCAGCGTCTGGGCAGTAAAGTGTCTCACGGTGAACAGGTTAAAATAGGCAGCATCCTCATTCGGCAAAGGGGAACTAAATGGCGGCCTGCAAAAAATGTCGCTGTTGGCAGAGACGATACGCTCTATTCTTTGATCAATGGAACAGTCCATTTCCGCAAAGCGGATCGGACCTATGTTTCTGTTCTGCCTGCTTAAAATAGACCCATGTTTGTAGATTCAATCGTTGTCACATTAACGGCCGGCTCTGGAGGAAACGGAGCTGTTGCGTGGCGCCGTGAAAAATTTGTCCCCAAAGGAGGACCTTCTGGCGGCAATGGTGGTGATGGCGGGTCAATCATTCTAGAAGCCGATCCAGGTATGTTCTCTTTAGATGCCTTTCGCAATCGGCGGCTCATTAAAGCCAAAAATGGCCATATGGGCGGCGGCAACTTGAAAAAGGGGCGCTCTGGTGAAAATCTAACCCTTAAAGTGCCTTATGGTACCCTTGTTAAAGATGCTGAAAGTGGAGAGCTGCTCTTTGATTTTACCCAGGATGCAAACCGCTTAGAAATCTGCAAAGGAGGCCGAGGTGGGGCTGGCAATGCCTGCTTTAGATCATCGACCAACCAGGCGCCTAATTACGCAATGCCAGGCGCTGCCGGAGAGGGCTTCAAGGTAGAGCTGGAGCTTAAGCTTATTGCTGATGTGGGGCTAATTGGGATGCCCAATGCAGGAAAATCGACTCTCATTTCTCAAGTAACTTCTGTGAAGGCCAAAATTGGCGCCTATCCTTTTACAACACTGACACCGAATTTAAGTTATATTGAAAATCCTGACCATACCCGTATTTTTGTGGCAGATATCCCTGGAATTATCGAACAGGCGCATGCCAATAAAGGGCTAGGGCTTTCCTTTTTGCGCCATGTGGAACGGACACGCATGTTAGTGTACGTTTTAGATGCCTCTGGAATAGAAGGCAGCGATCCATGCAAAGATTTTGAAATCTTACAAAACGAACTAAAAATCTATAAACAGGAAATTCTCGATAAACCGTTTCTCATTGCGCTTAATAAAACAGATATTGAGAGTTCTGAAGTAGTTATCAAACAGTTTCAAGAGCGCTATTCTGCACTTTGCAAGCAGATATTTCCTATTTCTGCTCTTAATCAGGCTGGCCTTACACAGCTCTTAGAAACTATTCAATTTCTGTGCAAATAGTACTTTTCTGCTATAGTCCCTTAGCATGCAGGTCAAAAATCGGAAAAGTTTTTTCTCTGTTCTCTTTGTCATTGCACTGGATAATTTAGGTTTTGGCCTTCCCTTCATTCTTTTTGCTCCTTTAATGCTCGATCCCAAATATGGGATGCTGCCCGTTGAAATGCCCTATGAGACGCGCACTCTATTTTTAGGCCTTTTGTTCGGTGCATTTCCGTTAACGCAGCTCTTTGGCGCACCGATCTTTGGAGACTTTGCCGACTTTTATGGCAGGAAAAAAGCGCTGTACGCCACGATTTTGGGGACTGCTATAGGTTATATTCTTTCGGCCATTGCTGTGGTTTTCTACAATTTGCCGCTGCTGTTTTTTAGTCGATTATTAACAGGATTTTTTGCAGGCAATCAGAGCGTGTGCGTGGCGGCCATTGCAGATTTAAGTCCAACTGAAAAAGAGCGCTCCAAGAATTTTGGCTATATGACAGTGGCCCTCGGCCTTGGCTGGCCTCTTGCTATGTTTGCAGGCGGCTATTTATCTGATCCTGATAGGTCAGCTTACTTTGGCCCTTCTGTTCCCTTTATTTTAGCTTTTTTGCTTTCACTCATTAATTTTTATATTGTGAAACGCTGTTTCATTGAGACCCATGAAGTGAAAGGAAGAGTCTATTTTAATTGGCTAAAAGGGATCCATCACATCAAAGAGGCTTTTTTATTGAAAGGCGTAAGAATTCTATTTGTGGTGATGCTGTGCTGGGTATTTGGCTGGGTACTTCCCAATCAGTGGCTAGGCGCTTATATGATTTTAAAGTTCCAGGCAACTCAAGAGATGATCACTTGGGCCATGGTGACCAATGGCATCACATGGACACTAGGCGGCCTTTTTTTAAATCCCCTTTTAATCAAACATTTTTCCAGTCGTATAACGACGGCAATTGGACTCATTTTTTCCATTACATTTATTTTGATCTCTAATATGGCCACTAATTTCATGCCCTTTATGCTGCTATTTGCAACAGCGGCGCTCACTGCCTCTATTATTTACAGCAATACCCTGAATTTGATCTCGATCCATGCCAAAGAATCACTCCAAGGGGCGATGATGGGCTTAAGTCAATCGGTGATGTCGTTTGGTTTTGTGCTGATGTCTGTTTTTGGCGGCGCTCTTGGTGAAAAAGGGATGTATCAGCTTCTGCCTATCTGCTGCGGCATCCTAGCGCTTGGCTTATTGCTGCTTTTTATTGGGGTAAAGAGGGATTTTGTTGCGCGATCCTCTTAGAATAATCCAAGAGCAAGAGATACGCTTTTTTCCAACCAATAAAAACTGGTTTGTCTCGTATATATATTAGTTGTCCGAACAGATCAGTCTTTTTTAAAGGGGTGCTTCCGTTACTTTCCCTATGAAACATAAGATCTAAATGATGCTTTTGGTCCATTTCAAGAATAAAAGAAACAAAAGGAACAGAAATATACCAGGCATTTGGAGAAACCGCCGAATGTAAAATCGTTCTTTCATAGCCATCATGACGAGCAGGATCTGTCGCATAGTTCATAAGCGCTTGGGGTTTATAAAAGAAAAAAACGCGTAATGCTTTTAAATAACATCCTGTGTCGATACAATCCCGCAAACATTGCGCTCCACGATCTCTACCCTGAGCATCTTGAATTTCAGTGATGAGCTCCACAATGCGCGTCGAGAGTTGTTTCCGCTGCTCAGCGAGCGCTGCATGGCATTCCTTACTTAAGAGTGAGACTTGATAAATAAAATAAAGTTCTTCGGTTAATTGATGCGCTGAATTCAATCTATCAAGAAAATGAGGCGGCGTAAATGATTGTGGTGTTGCTCTACCTATCTTTTTAGTTAGCTTTGTGGAACCACTTATAAAAGAAATAATAGATTCTTGTATGTCGGGCGGTAATTCTTGGACTGGAATAGGCTTATCTACTTGCAGAGAAACCTCTACTTTTAAAAGTTCCCAAGCCCAAGCCTTGCATACAAGAGCCATCTTCCCAACCGAGCAGGCATCTAAAAAGGGAATCACTTTATCAATGATTTTAATGTGGCCATTGCCTTTTATATGCCATAGCATCTCATCAGTTCCCCGAGACTTAAGCCACTGTTTAGGGTCCGAAAGTGTATAATTTGAAACAGAATGCATTTTAAATACCTTATTAATTAAAACTGAATAAAATTATATCATTTGGCGCGTTATATGTAAATAAATTAATTTATTATCTAAATCTATGTAAAAGAATGATTTAGGGAGTGGGTTGCATAACCCCCTCTTTTCTTGCCCGTGCCCGATCCTCTCTCTTAAGCTTTGAATTAGTACTGTGGCTTCTAAGAGGGCTGTTGCATAGAAAAATTTTTTATTTTTTTTAAAGTCTGCGCATAGATAAAATCCCTCGAAACTTTCTAATACGGAGCTCTTCATGTCTTATGGTTCCCTTGCTTTTATTATACCTCTCGGTTGCATGTCTCGATGTGGACAATTGTTTCTTCCTGAAACATTCCATGACTATAGAAACAAACAGATCAATGAGCATGCTGGGACTATCACCACGATTGCAGAACGGATCTTTGAAGCTGAAAATGTCACCAGCTCTCGGTATCATAAAATGATTCAAAAACTGCTTAATACATTGCCTAATCACTGCCCTAAGGACATTAAATCTTTATTATCAGAAAGGCTGGCAGTCATCGATGAGGAACCTGATCCACGTATGATGGCCCCCATGTTGCAATGTTTTTCAATCACACAAAAGGTTCATTGTATGTCTAGTTTAGGAAAAATTGTATATACGACAGGAGGCGTTCATCTGGATGAAAAACATAAAAACATGCCCGAAAAATACTTTATTGTTCTAATCCGTGAAGGTTTAAAAGATTTCAATGAAGACTGTTTATCTTGGGTAGCCACGCGTGAAATTTCTCATATTTTGGAAACAACCCAAGAGATGAACCGTTTAGCGCAAATAATTGCTTCCTTGATAACGGCTTCTACTACTTTTTTGTGGAATTGCCAACCTATAGTTTCCATCGCAGCAACAGCGGCTGCCGCTTCTGTTACACATTTAATCATGCATTATAAAGGAGAGGTAGATGCTGACACTTTTTCCATTACCCACTGTTCAGATGAAGAATTAACAGCAGGAATCTCCTTTCTCCAGAAGGTAAAAGAATCTAAAGGTCGAATCGCCAGATTCTTCTCGTCTATTTTGCATCCTTCAGAAGATTCGACAATCGCCAAAATCCAAGCCGCGCTTAAAATACCTGGCAGAGTGAAACGGACAAACGCTAATGTGGGCTATGACTTTCTTTAAATGTTTTCTCTACCTTCAAGCCATCCCTTCATCAGCTTTTTAATCTGTGTCTGATAGGGTACACCTGCGAGCTGAGATTTGCGCTTAAATGCACGAAGAAACGAAGGCTGAATTCTAAGACTAATGAGCTGGCTTTTCTCTGAAGTTTCTGAAAGTAGCATCCGATAATTTTCAAGAAACTCGAGAATCTGATCAGGAGTCATCCCCTTACAGCGTTCAAGATACTCTTTGGTGAAGTATTGGATACTCTTCTTCATAGCGATCGAGATACCTCGTTTAATGCCTTGATATCCTCTAAATCCTGAGGCCTTCCGGAGGCTTGTTTCATTTTTATAAGTTCATCAATCGACCCTGGGCTATACTTCACAAAACTTTATGGATGAACATGTTGCTGTATATACCAGTATATACTTATGTATGCAAGCAAAATAGAGCCCGAGATTCGATTCCCTAAACGTGCCCGTGCCCGATCTTATTCTCTTAGTTCTGTATTTTTTGAATATCGAGAGTTGCTTAATCCATTTAATGGTACGTACACAAAATATCATCCCCACTTATGGACTGCCATTGATAATTCATGGCACGTAGAAATTCATTTATTTGTTCAAGACGAACTCCACACTGTTCGCCATTCGTTGTATTATATTCCATAAGGATTACGGGATGATCTCTTCGAATAAGATTGACTGCGCCTTTAAGAATATATAATTCCCAACCTTCTGTATCCATTTTTATGAAGTCAACTTTTGCAATATGATGTTCCGCAACAAAACGATCTAAATCGATACAAGGAATTTTTATTTCTCCAACGGGTGTAAACCTTAACACATTCTGTCCCAGCGTTGCCAGACCCCAAGCATTCATCGGAGGAAGTTTCAGAATAGCCTCACCAGAAGAATCAGAAGCAGCCATTTGGTAGACAGAAACGTTTTGAATCCCATTGAGAGATAGATTCGTTTTTAACGTGTCTGCAACTTCTGGAATCGGCTCAAAGGAATACCATTGAGAATTGGGGAAAAATTTAGCTAACAATGAAAAACACCCCGTTTGAGCTCCTAGGTCAATCGCAACAAAAAACTGATTGTGTTCTTTCAACAAGGAGTAGAATTTTGCTATCAAGGGTTTGTCATAAACTTGCCCCTGACTCCAAGTGCATCCTATTCTTTCCGACCTTGGATCGAGATAAATATCTTGTAATCCTGCAACCAAATTATATTGCAATTTCTTATGAAAGTTTACATCAACCGGCGAACTCAATAAAGAAGCTAAAAACAGAAATGATCCTAAAAAAAACCGAATGAACAATCGCATAACTTACTTTTTCTCAACGTTTTATGTAGATCCAAATGAGGTAATGGTTTATGCCAAAAAGGCATATAATAAACAATCCCTTCCGATAAAATCATGGAACTTGCGGATGGTCTCTAACTCCGCTGCGCTTCGATTTCAGATGAAAGCAAAACTTGAACGGCCTCTCGCCGCAACCCACCCCTTCAGGGGTGGGTCGAGGCGGGACTTTAGTGTCTCTTCTATCCTTAGCCGTCGAAGAATCTCCTTCCTTGAGGAAGGAGTTCTTCAATCCTGATTTGTCTTCGACCGATCTTGATCCAATTGATGGTTGTCAATTAAGCTATTTGCTAAAAAAGAGAGTTGCTATGAGTCCAGATGACCCCGTCAATGGTAGTAGAAATATTGAAAAATCTTCCGGGAAGCTTGTTGTCTTTGAAGATAGAAAAATCCGCAGAATCTTTCATAACGGTGAATGGTACTTTTCGATTATCGATATTGTAGAAGTTTTGACTGGAAGTCCTAACCCAAGGCGTTATTGGTCGAATCTTAAAATACAACTATCTGATAACGAGGGTTTTATTGAGTTGTACCCAAAAACGGTACAACTGAAATTAGAGGCTGCCGATGGGAAAAAATATCTAACCGACACCGCTAATACAGAAACCATGCTTCGAATCATCCAGTCCATTCCATCACCCAAAGCAGAACCTTTCAAAAGATGGCTTGCAAAAGTTGGATATGAGCGAATCCAGGAGATCGAAGATCCCGAGCTTGCAACTCAACGTACCCGCGAAATCTACAAAGCAAAAGGATATAACACCGATTGGATTGAAAAACGGATGCGAAGCATTGCAATTCGAGAGGAATTAAACTTCAACGAGAATACGCCATCTTAATTGCTGAAATCTCTAAAGCAACCTTTGGCATGACTCCTTCAGAATACAAAAAGCACAAGGGA
>CAYSQP010000003.1:0-13586 GCA_964433285.1 uncultured bacterium
CATACCAAAAAACTGGTGTCCATTACAGAAGCTGCTAAAATCAATAATGTAACTAGACAAGCTATTTATGTTGCGATTAAGCAAAATAAATTAAAAGCTTCTAAAGATACCACACGCTGGACGATTGATTTAGACGATTTAGAAATGTATCGTCGTCAAAAATATTCACGGACTAAATCCATGTATAATGGAGAGCTTCTTTTTGATAACAAAAAAGGGTTCCACTCTGTGAATCAAGTTGCAAAAATGTTGGGCGTTCCTGCACAAAAGATCTATTATGCAACACGCATTGGTCTTTTAAAAGCGGTCCGTAAAGGCGCTGCTTGGGTTGTCCATAATGACGACATCAAACAATACCAAGAAAATTACCTAGCTAGAAAAATTCAAAATTCCCAAGTCATGTAAGGGAAATTTTTTTTAGGTTGTTCTTCTTAGTTTAACAAAAATCACCTGGACATTTTCAGGTGATTTTTTTTATTTCTTAATGATTTTAAAATCTCGGATCTGCAGCTGGATACTGGACTTATTAAGAAAGATATTCACATGGGGCGTAAAGGCGATATGTAACGTCAGGTTTTTTTTGCACAGCATCTGTCTTTTCTCTGCCATTCCAAAGGCAATGCCCTCGAGCACGCGCTCTTTCTGTTCGAGATAGAATTTTAAATGAGTTTTGCCGACCACTTTAGGAGGCCAGGTTTGTGTTGCATTAGTATAGAAAATGGGGGAAGGATTTTCATTTCCAAAAGGCTCTAAAAGGCTTAATGACTCCATAAAATCAAAAGTGAGATCGTTAAAGTCGATCTCTGCATCCAAGTACAGTTTAGAGATGATATCTTGTTCTTGCAATTTTGCATTGGCAGCGTCAATAAAGTGTTTCTTGAATGAATCGATATTGTCTTCTTTAATCGTAAGGCCTGCGGCATAATCATGGCCGCCAAAATTTTCTAAAAGCGATGCATTATGTCGCAAGATAGGCAGGATAGGAAATTCAGGGATGGTCCGGATGGAGCCTTTGCCGAGCCCTTCTTCAATAGCAATCACAATCGTGGGGCGGTTGTACTGTTTTGCAATGCGTGCAGTGATAATAGGGATAATGCCGGGGTGCCATTTATTAGAAGAGAGAATCAGCGCCCGTTCTTTAAAAATCTGCGGGTGTTTTTGGATATATTTTTCAATGTCTTCGGAATCTCTGCGTTCAATTTTTTGCCGCTCAATATTATTTAAATCCAGTTCTTTGGCAAGGATCTCTGCGCCGACAGGATCGCGTGTGAGCAAAAGTTCGATCCCTTTATTGGGATCGGCAATGCGCCCTAAGCTATTTAAACGTGGAGCCACCTTAGAGGCGATATCAAGCGGGGTAATGTCAGCTGATTTTACTTCACACACAGAAAATAGCTTTGCCAGGCCGATGCGCTTGCCAAGGCGCATCTGTTTTAAACCGTAACGGACAAAAACCCGATTTTCTCTTAAGAGAGATCCCATATCTGCAATAGTGCCAAGTGCCACTAGATCTAAATAGCGTTTCAAGTCGATTTTATTTGCAGGGATCTCGCCATTTGAAATAAGAAGATTAGTGATACCATGTGCCAATTTAAAGGCGACACCTACCCCTGTAAGGTCACGGTTAGGATAGCTGCTTCCATGGAGCTTGGGATTTAAAGTGGCAATACAATGGGGAAGTTTTTCTGTCGGTTCATGGTGATCTGTGACAATCACATCAACGCCTCGTCTCACTGTTTCAGCAATTTCTTGTGCTGCCGTGATTCCGCAATCAACAGTAATAATTAAAGAGCAGCTGTGTTTGATTGCAAATTCCAAAGCATCAAGCAGAAGACTTTTATTAAGCATACTGCGATTGGAAATATAGTAATGTGTATTGATTCCGATAAAACGTAAAAACTCTGTCAGAAGAGTAGCACCTGTGATGCCATCAACATCATTATCCCCATAAATGAGTACATTTTCTTTGTTTTTAAGTGCGCGCATGACCCGTTCCACTGCTTTATCCATTTCTGGAAAGAGATTTGGGTCTAATAGATTAGGTAATTTTGCATACAAATATTCATGGATATCATCCAATGAAGTAAACCCGCGCGCTGCAAGCACTTGCCCTGTGACGGGATGAATATTAAATTCGCTAATGATCTCTTGGGTCCAATTGGGATCCGTTTTTGGATAGACCCAAATGGTGGAATCCTGGTGCGCTAACTTCTGCATTTATTCCCAGCGGGAATATTGCATTAAATCCTGCTGTCAAAGAGGAGTGTGTTCATTCATGTCGGAGCATCTTCCCATTTGTACCAACCTCTGGCCAATATTGCAGATTTTAAAGAGAAAAATTGATGATAAGATTTTTCTATTTCATTGTTCAAAGAAAGATTGTAATCGACTCTAGATGTGCAGCTGATTAAATCTGGAAAATTGGCCAGATGTGGGTAGGCATTCATTAATACAATTTACCCTATTTTTGTTTTCTATTAATCCCATCTTACCGGTTTGCCTTTATTTAAACAACTCTACACTACCACTTGGGGGAGTGAATTTTTATTTTTCTCCTGCTGCCTATGATGGAAATAGACCATGAGCGGCGCAGCGACAAAAAGGGAGGATAAAGTGCCAAATATGACACCAACGATCATCATAAATGCAAATGTGAAAATCGTACTTCCTCCAAGCAAAACAAGAGGAAGTAGTGCCAAAAGCGTGATCCCCGATGTCATCATTGTGCGCGTCAGTGTGGCATTGAGCGCATGATTTACAATTTCTTCAAAAGATGATTTTCGCATAAGCCGTACATCTTCGCGTATGCGGTCAAAAATAATGATCGTATCGTTGAGAGAATAACCCACAATAGTCATTAAAGCTGCCACTGTGTTCAGATCGATTTGGAGTGGCAGTTTAAGGGCATGAAGGATAGCGATCATGCCAAGAGATATTAGCACGCTATGAGCAAGCGAAATAATGGCGCTGGTTGCATATTTAAATTCAAAGCGGAGTGTGATGTAAAAAAGAATACAAACTAGTGCGATGATCAGTCCAATGGAGGCACTTTTTTTCATCGAATCTGATAGCTGTCCACTAACTTCGCTCCAATTCTGATCCAGTTCGTTTAAAACATTGGGAGCCAGTTTGAGATGGTTTTTTTCTAAAGCTTCTACGACCCAATTGATCCGTGGATTGAGCTGATATAAATAGCTATAATCTTTTAAATCGTAGGAAAGAGGCATACCATAAAATGGTTTTCCTACTTGCTGCATCCCTTTGCTTAAGAAAATGCGGATGTTGCTCGCAGGTGTTAGTTCTCTAACCTGGAAATTTTGAGGATTGGCACCCGTTGCAATAAGCGCTTCTTCAACGCGCGCACGGTAATTCATTTGGGCATCAGGTTGCAGCTCTACGATTAAAGAATAGCCGCCTGTAAAATCCATGCCAAAGATAGTCTGTCTTTCTTTAATAAATAAAAAGCCGCCAATCAGAATTGTCACTCCAGTGCATAGGACAACTAATTTAGCTATTTTTAAGAAATTAAACTGGGTCGGCTTGAAAATGCGGACCATGGGCAATGTTTTATGCTCAGGATTTTGTGCCCACTGGGTAAAATAATAGCGGGTGGCAAAAAGCGCTGTGAACATGGAAGAAACAATACCAATAATAAGGGTCAGAGCAAACCCTTTAATGGGTCCCGAATCAAAATGGAGCAAAATAAGGGCTGCAATAATCGTTGTGACATTCGAATCCAAAATCGCTGAAAAAGCTTTTTGATAGGCAGTATTGAGTGCAGCTCCGATTCTTCCTGAAAGAGCAAATTCCTCTTTAAAACGTTCAAAGACTAAAACATTGGCATCAACTGCCATGGCCACAGCCAGGATCACGCCTGCGATCGAAGCAAGGGTTAGAGTGGCTGAAATATTTTGCAGAGTGCCCCACATGATCAAAAGATTGAAAAGCACAGCAAAAGAGGCAATAAGGCCTGCAAAACGGTAAATTCCGAGCATTGTCAAAATGACAAGAAGGAGTGATAGTGCCATGGCCAAAATGCCAAACATTCTCTCTTTTGCACCAAGTTCTGGGCTCACATTCTTTTCAGAAAGAATGCGGGGAGTATAAGACAAAGAACCTGCTTTTAAATCGGCCTCTAGTTGATTGATTTCTCGTTGTGTGAAACTGCCAGAGATCATAGCGCTATCTTTGAAACCAGAACCATCCAATGTAGGTGCGCTAATGACCGATCCATTGAGAATCACAGCCATTCTCCAACCGCTATTTCTTGAGAATGTGGCGTTTGTTGTCCCTGCAATCTTTTCTTGAGAAAATTGGGATGTCCACGCATAAAGATCTTCACGTGGATTGAATTTTTGACCGCTAGGGAGAACTTGCGTGGATTTCACTTCAAAACCAAGGAAATTGCCTTTTGATGGGTCATAAGAGGCGTGTACATTTTTTAAATTAGATCCCTCGAGGGCATAATTTCTAAATACGATCATGAGAGGATTTGTTTGACCAGACCACTCTGTAAAATCATCTCCACGCATCACAGCAATCTGAGAATAAACATCATTGAAATTGCTTGTTGCCGAAGATTCAAGAGGGTTTGCAAGGCGTAGTCCATTTTCATAGAGGATTTTAGCGGCTTCGCTCCGGGGTTGAGCAAGATCTGGATCCACAGATTCTCCATGGAGATGGCGCCATGCGATCAAGTTAATGTCTTCTACGCTTTTGCGCCCTGTCACAACGGCTTCATTCCATACTTCCTGCAAAAAGCGGGAAGAGACATCCGCTAAATTAGGATTGCGCATATTAAATTTTTCATTCACCACATTAAAATACATGGAGGAGGCTTTAACAAGTTCAGAAGCTGAAATGTTTTGAGATCCAGGGAAATCTAAAGTGATAAAGTTGCCCTCTTGGCGGATGGTGATTTCCGAGACACCCATTCTATTTACTCTGTTATAGAGTTCATTGATGCCCTGTCTTAATTCTGCTTCGCCTGTGACAACATGATTATTGGAATCACGCAACTCGATCTGCACTGTCTTTCCGCCTGAAAGATCGAGTCCCCAGTGTAGAATTTTGCGGTTATCGCCTCTAAAATATTTTATGAAGCTCAATTTTAAATTTTGGAAAAAAGGACTCATTGTGGGAGCTGGCACATCGTAAGGCTCTGCTCCTTTAAGGCCCATTTTGGCAGCGTAATAGTCATCGCGCCATTTTAAAAGATCTTCTTGGATGTGATCATCGATCTTATTCTCTGTTAAGATCCGCTGTTCTACATCTGTGAATTCGAGCATGGCAAAGCGCTTAGTGCCATGGATTGTAAAGTCTTCACGTGTTGCTTTTAGAACTGTTTGATAATAGTCTTCGTCTTCAAAAATAAAATCTTGCGCAACCTCTTTTGCAAAGGGAAAAGAGTTGCCAGAATAGCCAAAAAGACCGTTACTTTTTAAAAGCTCTCGGAGTGCATTAAAATCTTGCATGAAAAGCTGCGCTTGTTCGGATTGGGATGCAGCCTGAAGCTTTTGTACAATCTTATCTAGTCCCTTTGCGATAACATAGATTGAGCTTGTGTGAAAACCGCTTGGTGGCATTTTGCTCTGCATCGATGGGGCATAGATCACAAGCCCCAATTTTTTCTGGTCTGCAGGTAATGAAAGGTAGGTTTCATAATCCCATATAGGGAATGAATCTCTGACTAGATCAGGATGTTTGGGTTGCCAATTGGAGAGGATTGTCTCTTTTAGCCCTTTGGTTCTGATCGCTGCAATTTTAGATAGGGGAAGTGCTAAAAAAGTTTTGCTTGACTGGAGATGGGCAAGATTAATTTGAAAACCGGCTGCAACAGGTGAAATCGTTTCATTAGATTGCCTAGAGTCATAGGCAATCTCATTATAAATAGCTTGGTCAATCTGGTCCCTAAGATAGATTTTATTTTCAGTCTCTGCCGCTTTTTTTAGTGCAAGTAGATCAGGGTAGAGCTTTAAATCGATTTTTTCATTGCCCCAATCAATCACAAACTCACTGATAAATGGATTGCGCTCTTCTAAAGAAATAGTTTGCAGTCTATTTTTTTCATCAATATTTGCATGGCTTTGTTCTAAAAGGGCCCCTAAAGAACTGTCATTGAAAGGGGCTTTTCCTGAACTAAAATCAAAGCTATGTCTTTTAAGAATAGCGTCGGTTGCTTGCAGTGATTTTTCATGTTGGGCAAGAAGTTGTAGCCTTTGCTGTTTAGGAAGTTCTAAGAAAGCGCCTTTTGTTTGTTGTGACTGCGCCTCTGATTGCAGGCTGATTCTTTCTAATTTAATCTGGTCTTTTGTCTGTTCAAAAACGCGTAGAAAATTTTGGAATAGGCTATCCCGATTGGGGGCATCGGTTTGGGTAAAGGAGGCAAAATATCTTTTTGCAATGGGGGAATTTTCTCCAAAAGTATTAACAAAGGAAAGAATGTTTTGAGCGATTCTAAGGACCAGTTCTTGGTTTTGAGGATCATTTATATTTGCAAGCGAAGCTAAAAGAAGCTGCGCATTTTCGCTTGTACCTCCAAGAGCAATACCGAGCTGTAAGGCGCGGTCATCAATCAGCGTGCGATAGACAAAGCTGGGCTTCCCCTGATCATTAAATTTTTTTGCAAATTGAAAATATTCTTTCCACCCATCCTTAGAGAAATGGAGAGGGATCTTTCTTTGAATAGTGACTGTATTTCCTTCTGCAGGGCCATAGAGTGAGAGCTGTTTAGGAACAAAAGAAACTAAGCTTCCTGCCCTAGGTAAATAAGCACGGAACTTATCAGCTTCTTTTGCAGTGGAAAAAGAGATCGAATAAAATTCTGGATTTTCTTCATTAAATGTAATGGAAACAGGTTTAATGCAAAGTAATTTACAGAAGGATTTGATCCAATTTTTTGTTTCGCCTTCGAGGGAATTAACTCTTTCAGTGATCGATTGCGAAATGGAGGCGGCCTTTTTCTGGTCGATAGAACTCTTCAAAGATTTTGTATAGAAAAAAACGGTAGGAAGGATGTTATAGACAGTTAAAAAGAAGACACCAAAAATAAGAAAACGCTGCCAACGTTTTTGTTTTTCCATGTTTAAAATCCTTTATTGAGAGTGTGTCTTCAAATTCTGATTGTCAATCTGAGAGATCTTTTTGGCATCTTTCCTAACAACTGCCTCAGCCATATCAGCGTTCCAATATTGCTTTCGGCAGTCATTAGAAAACCTGCTCGAAAATTTCTTCTCATTTTGATAAATCAGAATCTGAAGACACACTCTAAAGGATCGAATCATACTTCTTCATACTGCTTCCTGTCCACCAAAATTCATCTATCAGATATACTGGCCCATCTTTTAGAAAAGGAAATTTTTCATGGGTTCAACTTTATGTTGCGAAAACGTTTACACAGAGGAGGAGCTTGCTTTAATCGACCTTGGTCGTATTCCCGCGCATATTGCTATTATTATGGATGGAAATCGCCGTTTTGCACAAAAACAGCAGCTCCCTTCAATGATTGGCCATTGGAAAGGGGTCGATACTTTAACTAAAATTGTGAAAGCTGCAGCAGAGTTAAATGTAAAGACACTGACTGTTTATGCCTTTTCTACAGAAACTTGGAAAAGGCCACCAGCAGAAGTGGAATTTCTTATGCATTTGCTTAAAAATTTTTTAGTCCAAAAAAGAGATTTTATGCTACACGAGAAAATCCGTCTAGAATCGATAGGGAATGTCGATCAATTAGCAAGCGATATAAAAGAGGTTTTAGAAGAGACAAAGTCCATCACAAAGCAGGGGGACAAGATGGATCTAGTGGTTGCCATAAATTATGGTGCTAGGGATGATATTTGCCGTGCAATTCATGCGATTATTGAAGACTGCACTGCAAAGAAAATTGCAAAAGAAGAAGTGACGGAAGCGCTGATATCAAAATATCTTGATACTTCTCAATGGGAAGATCCAGATCTTTTGATCCGTGCCTCTGGTGAGATGAGGCTGAGTAATTTTTTATTATGGCAGCTTTCCTATTCTGAGGTTTATGTCACAGATGTTCTTTGGCCAGAGTTTGACGAAAGAGATTTCCTTAAAGCCGTGGTAGAGTATCAGCGGCGAGCACGTAGATTTGGCTTGTAAGATATGAGTAAAAAACTTGCTGATTTATATAAAAGAGCCTTTGTTTCTTTTGTTACGATCCTTGTTATTGGTTCACTCATCTGGTTTTCCACAAACCCTGTAATGGCGTGGATTCTTGTTTCCTGCGTCTGCCTAATGACAGCTGCTGCTGTGTGGGAATATGCCAATCTTGTGAAATTAAAAGGATTTGCTTTTTCTTCGCTGCTCATGATCGTGGTTGCTCTTTGCCTTGTGATCTCTTTTTATCTGGTGCAAAAGGGATTAGATTTTCCTGATTTGCCTGTGCTTGTTTTAGCTCTTGGTGCCGGCGCATTTTTCATTACCCATTTTACAGATACCGAAGATGCCCTTGTCCATATTGCTGTAGAATTTTTTGGTGTTTGCTATGTGGCCATTCCGATGAGTTTTATGTTGGGCATTTTGTTCCAAATGGGCAGTGTGCAAGATGGAAGATGGTGGCTTTTTTATCTGATTGCTGTGACCAAAGTCACAGACATTGGCGCCTATTTTGTGGGAAGGCTTTGGGGAAAAAGACGGCTTGCTCCCCATTTAAGCCCGCGTAAAACAGTGGAAGGGGCGCTGGCGGGATTTATCTGTGCCATTTTAACAAGTTTGGGCCTTGCCTACTTAGGAACAAATACCATTGGACCCACATTTCATCTCTCTGTCTATCATGCCTTATTACTGGGAATTTTGATGGGAATTTTTGGCCAGATTGGAGATCTTTCAGAGTCACTTTTAAAAAGAGATGCCGCTGTTAAAGATAGTAATAAACTGCCAGGATTCGGAGGTGTGCTAGATATGATTGATTCTTTAATTTTTACTGCCCCGATCGTCTATTTTTTTCTTAAATGGAACTTAAATAGTTAAAGTAAAATTGTGATTATCACTATTGACGGGCCATCAGGCACAGGCAAAACCACGGTCTCAAAGCAGGTCGCTCAGAAGCTTAGCTTTTCCTATTTTGATACAGGGGCTATGTATCGCTCTGTCACTTGGTTCATTTTAAAACATGATATCCATTTTTCAGATCTGCCACGTATCCAAGAGCTTTTGGCCACATTTTCTTTCCACATTGAAGAAGTAGACGGAGTAAAGCGCTATTTTGTGCATGGAGAAGATGTCACAGATGAGATCCGCAGTCAACAAATCACACGCATGGTCTCAGAGATTGCTGCATTTCCCTTTGTGCGGGAGATGCTTTTAAAAGTACAAAAAGAGTTTGCGATTAAAGAGAGTGCTGTTTTCGAAGGGCGTGATTTAGGCAGCGTGGTTTTTCCTGATGCAGAGGTGAAAATTTTCTTAACTGCTTCGCGCAAAGTGCGTGCCCGTAGGAGACTAGAAGAGATTAGACGGACAAGGCCACATGAAGCCCTTGAAATGGATTTAAAGAAGGTGGCCGAAGATATCCGTAGGCGTGACAAGATGGATTCTACTAGAAAGCTGGCACCGCTTATTTGCCCAAAAGGGGCTTATGTGATTGATACTTCCTATCTTTCCTTGCATCAAGTAGTAGATAAAATTTTAAAACAGGTCAAAAAAAAGCTCAAACAGATGGCTTGTCCTTGGATGCATTGCAAAGAGATGCGTCCCTTTTATCGATTTATTCTGTGTTTGGCTTGGGTTATCTACAAAGTTCTTTATCGCCATAAAGTTTATGGACTGGAGCATTATTATCCAGGAGCAGGGATTTTGGCTGCCAATCATACTTCCTATTTAGATCCGCCGATTGTGGCTATTTCTTGGCCAGAAGAGATCCATTTTTTAGCCAAGCAAAGTCTTTTCAAACCGTTTCTTTTTGGAAGAATGATCCGTGCGCTTAACTCTCATCCTGTGAGTGGCGATGTCAACGATGTTGCTGTGTTTAAAATGTTGATCCAGCTGCTTAAAGAGGGGAAAAAGGTGATCCTTTTCCCTGAAGGGTTGCGTTCTGAAAATGGCCAGCTTGAGCCTTTAAAGCCGGGAATTGGATTGCTTGCATCGAGGGCCAATGCAGCGATTATTCCTACTTACATTTGTGGGGCTTTTCAAATTTGGGATATCCATCATAAATTGCCAAAGCTAAGAGGTAGGACAGTGTGTGTTTTTGGCAAACCTATTTTGTGGCAGGATTTTTCTCATTTTGAGAAGAAAGAGGCACAAAGTCAGCTTGTTGAGCGTTTGACAACTGCTATTCTCAATCTTAAAGCTTGGTATGAGAGTGGAGCGAAGGGGATTCCTCCATAAATAATTGCGGCCAAGATGACTCGAACATCCACCAGGTTGCCCTGACTAGAACCTGAATCTAGCGCGTCTGCCAATTCCGCCATGGCCGCAGATGGGAAAAGTATATCCGATAACCTAATTATTTTGTGGATTGGTTGGTGGAGGGTATGTAGCGACTGTTGTTTTGTTTCTTTTTGTTTGGGGACTGGGTAGAGGTTGTGGGAAAGGGCAGTGAAGCGGCAGCTCATTAGCATTGCGCACTTCGTGGAAAAGAAACTCATTGCGGCAATTTTGCTGATTCAATTTCTGCACAAGAGCAAAAATTTGATCCAGCAGTGAAAGAATCTCGCCGCTAACCACATCCTCTTGAGAAAATAGTTCTTGAAAAGTGATTGCTGTCTTTTTGAGCTTTTCTTTGGCAAGCTCCTGCAAAACCTGTGTGATGCGTGTCCGCTCACGACGTAGTCCAATCAGCGTGACGACCATGTCTGAACGCTGCTCAAGCACTTTGGCCCATGTCTCTTTTTCATGCATGAGGAGAGAAAATTCTTCTTGATGGAAGTTAGCCAATATTTCGCGCATGAGTGCCACTTCTTGCTGAAGCAATATTTTAAGCTGTTCAAAAGGAAGGCCCCACGGCGCCTTTTTTTTAGCGTCAGTCATCTGCATCCTCTATGGTCTAGGAACTTCCTATTACCATGAAAAGCTACCTTTTCACAAGAAGTAATGCATTTTTTTCTCTAGAGAACTTATAATGAACACTCTATGGATAGCATTGAAACGCTGCGCGAATGGTTTTCTTTTGAAAAAAGAGATTTCCCTTGGAGAAATTCCCCCACTCCCTACCAAGTTTGGGTTTCTGAAATTATGCTGCAGCAAACCCAAGCCTCTGTAGTCATTCCCTATTTTGAAAAATGGATGAAGATATTTCCATCTATTAAAGCGCTCGCTGAATCTCCCCTAGAAGTAGTGATTAAAACGTGGGAAGGTTTAGGCTATTACTCTCGTGCGCGTAATCTCCATATGGCTGCAAATAAGGTCGTCACATATCACAGTGGGCAGCTTCCCGGATCTTTTGAAGAACTTTTAAAAATTCCTGGCATCGGTCCCTATACAGCAGGGGCTATTTTAAGTTTTGCCTTTCACCAAAAAGCAGCTGCTGTAGATGGAAATGTCGCGCGCGTGATAAGTCGTCTTTTTTCGATCGAAGAGGAAATTGGAAAATCGGCTGTGCAAAATCGGATCAGAACAGTAGTTTTAGATCTGCTTCCTGAACATGAACCCTGGATCGTGATGGAAGCACTGATTGAGCTTGGCGCCACTATTTGCATGAAAAAGCCACTCTGCGATCAATGTCCTTTGCAAGAAGATTGCTTAGGATTTCAAAAGGGAAAAGCAGAAAGATTGCCTAATCGGGGTAAGAAAACAGCGATTATCCAGCTGAGTCGCTTTGTGCCTGTCATTGAACATCAGGGCTTTTACTTAATCCAGAAAGGAGAAAAAGGAAAGGTAATGGCAGATCTTTATGAATTTCCTTATTTGGAGGGTAAAAGAACAATTTCTATAGCAAAACTGGAAGAAAAATTTGGGCTGCAACTTGTCTTAAGCCAAAAGCTAAAAGCTGTAAACCATACATTTACCCATCATTTGGCACATCTCTATCCTGCTCTATTTTCTGCAAAGCAGCGTAAAGAGGTAGCGAGCTTTAGCTGGTTTTCAAAAGAAGAGCTAGCACAACTGCCTTTTTCCTCTGGCCATCGGCGCATTCTTTATCAATTACTCGAGGGGAAATGAAAATTTTACACACAGAAAGTTCCAATGGGTTTGGCGGGCAGGAAATCCGCATTCTAAAAGAGGCCGAAGGAATGCGTAAGATGGGCCATGAAGTGATTTTAGCGATTGTCACCGGTGGAAAGCTTGTTGCCAAAGCAAAAGCTAAGGGATTTATTGTGTATGAGATGGAATTTTCAAAAAAGGCAGCTTTATGGACGGTTTTTAAGCTGCTGCGCCTGATTGCAAGGCATGGCATTGAGATTATTAATACCCATTCATCCATGGATGCGTGGCTTGGAGGCATCGCAGGAAAAATAGCAGGTAAAAAAGTGGTGCGCACCCGCCATTTATCAACAGCCATCCGCAAAGGATTAAACAGCAGGCTGCTTTACAATCTATTGTGCGACCGCATCGTCACAACTTCTTCCTCTATTATTCCAATGATTGTAGAACAATCAAAAATCACAAGAGACCATTGCACCTGCATCCCGACAGGGGTTGATGCAGATGAGATCAAAATAGATATGGAAAAAGTGAAAAAGTTTCGCGAAACGTTGGGCCTTTCTGCACACGATATTTTAGCAGGAACTGCCTGTTTTGTTCGCTCCTGGAAAGGAATTCCTGTGCTGATGAAGACGGCCCATCTTTTGCGCTCAATAAAAAATTTAAAATGGGTCATTGTAGGTGGGGGTTATGTAGAAGATTATAAAGGGCTCTCTGAAGAGCTTAACCTACAGGGAATTTTGCATTTTACCGGTCACTTAGATATTCCTTTTGAGGCCATTGCAGCCATGGATATTTTTTTGCTGCTGAGCACAGCCCATGAAGGGATTTCCCAAGCCTCTTTGCAAGCCGCCTATTTGCAAAAACCGCTGATCACAACACCAATTGGAGGATTGCCAGAGATTTGTATCGAAGGACAAACAGGGTTTTTAGTGCCCCCTTCTTCCCCTAAAGAAACAGCGGAAGCTATAAAAAAATTGATTCATAATGAAGAGCTTAGAAAAAAAATGGGGGAAAATGGAAGAGAAAAGGTCGAGACTCAATTCACAATTCAAAAAACTCTTGAAGGCATGGTAAAGACGTATCAAGATGTACTAAAAATAAGCTAAAATAGTAGTCTTATTGGACATATGACGATCACTTTTTCAAAAGCTGGGTTTACTTTGTGGCTCCAAGAGAATCAGCAACGGCTTTTTTGGATTCTTTCGATGGCTTTTATTCCCTTAAGTCTGCTTTTTTATTTTGTCTCTAAAAAGAGCAGGGGCCATTTAGAGGAATATCTGCAAGCGCATGCTCTCTATCAACAGTGGGCAGAAAATCCGCTACAAGAGGAAAATAATTTTCAAAAACTATTAAAATTGGCTCATGGGCAGCGCTCTTTGCAAGAAAAATATGGCGCACTCATTGCTGAAAAATGCATTGCTTTAAATCAGGTAGCACTGGCTGCTCCCTTCGTTGACAATGCTTTAAATCAGATTAAAGAG
>CAYSQP010000004.1:0-12754 GCA_964433285.1 uncultured bacterium
TGGCTGCTCATGGCTTTTGATTCCTTTATTTTTGAGGCTATTTATCTCCTCCGCTTCCCTAAAAAAAAATGGCAGATAGGAGAGATCCAACCACAGAGAAGATAGCTTACTCCCTTTCCCACCCTTGCCCTCGCCCGAAAGGGGATGAACTAAAAAAATATTTATTGTTTTATTCTAATTTTCTTCCGCTTATAATCTTCTTTCAAAAATGGGGTATATGTATGGCAAAAGGCGCACGAGAGTTTGTTAAACTGAAGAGTAGTGAAAGTACAGAAGTCTATTGGACAACGAAAAACAAACGCAATACGACTGAGCGCATGGAACTTAAAAAATATGATAAAAAACTAAGACGCCATGTTGCTTTCAAGGAAGCCAAATAATTTGTGTTTGAGTTTGCTCTTGTAAAGAAATATCTCTCTTTCAAAAAAAGCCAGCTCTCTGTTTCTCTTATTTCTCTTATGTCGATCCTGGTCATCTCTGTGGTGGTCTGGCTCGTACTTGTTTTCCTTTCCGTCACAGAGGGCATTGAGCGCAACTGGACGCAAAAACTGACAGCCTTAAATGGCCCTATTAGAATTCAGCCGACAGAAAATTATTTCTCTTCTTATTACTACCAGATCGACCAATACGCACAAGAATCAAACTATAGCTTTAAAAATATTAGACAAAAAGCTGTAAGTCCCCACCCTGATCCATATGACTATGAAAGGGACGAAGAGCTACCCTCCTCTTTTCCAAAACCGCAAAAAGAGCAAAATGGTTCTTTAAAAGACCCTGTAAAAAAAGCGTATCAGATTTTAGAGCAACTCCAAAAAAAAATTTCCGGCTTTGCTTTTCAAGATTATGAGCTCAGTGGAGCGCTTTTGCGCTTACAAATTTCTACAGATGCGATTTCCCATCAATTTTTAACGCAAGTCTCCTACCTTGTCTCTTTCACAGATCAAAACCCAAACATCCAATCTCTTTTAATCCATCCACAAGCCAAAGAGCTCAACCATCTTCTTTCACTCTCTTTTCGAAAAGGGGACCATGTATGTGAAGATGTGCCTAAAGAAGAAGAGCGCACCACTTTTTCAAATCTTCTGTCCATTTTAAACAATATCTGTATTGAAGAAATGCAGACAAATCTCCACGTTTGGAAACTGCCTGCTTCTCTTATTCCTGAGCAAGGTTTTTTTAATGCAACAGCTTCTTTACAACAAGGCCAAATAACCCATCTTATTGTCCATAAAACTCCGACTGGCAAAGGACAATTTGAAATTAAGCAAAACAGCTTTTATTTTAATGGCCAAAAAATTCCTCGGACAACCCCCATCTTCATTGAAGGACCTCTCCATTTTCAAACAACTTTAGTGAAAGATTCTTTAGATAAAGCCCACACTCTTTCTGATGTCCGCTTTTGTGCCAAAACAATGGTACAAAAACAGCCTCTTGAAGGGGAAATTCCTTGGGCGGGCTTAGAAATAGTCAAAGCATCTATCCAAAACCAGTTTGATACTATTCCTAAAGATCTCCCTCCATGGCCCTATTTTCTTAAGAAAAAAGCTGTCATGCTGCCAAAAACAGCTCAAGGAATATTGCCCATTTTTCTTGCGCGCAGCTTCCAAGAAAATGGGGTGAAATTAGGAGATCGCGGCTATCTTTCTTATCCATCGATGACAACCAGTGGCATGCAGGAGCAGCGTTGTGCTGTTTCTGTGGCTGGATTCTACGATGGTGGCATTATGGCAATGAGTAGCAAATATATCCTTGTTCCGTCCCAAATCACAACGCTGATCAATGCCTCCAATAGTCCTTATAATATCGATAAAATGGCTACAAATGGAATTGCCCTCTGGTTTACGGAAAGCATGCAGTGTGAAAAAATCAAAGAAGAGTTACGAAAAGCCTTCCAAGAAGCAGGGATTGATTCTTATTGGAAAATCACCACCTACAAAGAGTACGATTTTGCAAAAGATCTTTTGCAACAGTTCCAAAGTGATAAATATCTATTTACACTCATCGGTGTGATTGTGCTTGCTGTTGCCTGCTCTAATATCATTTCAATGCTAATCCTTCTTGTGCAAAATAAAAAAAGAGAGATCGGCATTTTGCAAGCCATGGGTGCCTCTAAAAATAGCATTGCCCTGATTTTCGGGCTCTGTGGTGTCTGTATTGGAATGATCAGCAGCTTGATTGGGATTGCACTTGCTCTTTTAACACTGCACAATATCGATTTTGTAGTAAAAATTTTAAGCTTACTCCAGGGTCACGAAGCGTTTAACACGCTCTTTTTTGGTCAATCTTTGCCTGACACCTTAAGCCATCGTGCTCTTTGTTTTGTTTTAATCGCAACGCCGCTGATCTCTTTGCTTGCAGGCTTAATCCCTGCCATTAAAGCATGCCGATTGCAACCATCTCAAATTTTGAGGAGCGAGTGAACACGATTTTAAAACTGTATAATATCCATAAAACATTTGCCTCTATGGCTGTATTAAAAGGGATTTCATTTGAAGTTAAGGAGGGAGAAACTGTTGCCATTACAGGAAAATCAGGAGAAGGAAAGAGCACTTTATTGCAAATTATCGGTACATTGGAAAAACCAAGCAGCGGCCTATTGGAAATTTGTGGAGAGCAGCCCCTTGATTCTTCCTTGCATAAGCTGCGCAATAAGCATATCGGTTTTATCTTTCAAACCTACAACCTTTTAGAAGAATATACTGTCCTAGAAAATCTTCTGATGCCTCAAAAAATTGCACGAAAAGAGTGTAGTAAAGAAAGCGCAAGTTACAAAAAAGCCCTTGAGCTTCTCGATGAAGTGCAACTTTTTTCAAAACAAAATATTTTAGCTAAATTCCTCTCTGGAGGAGAAAAGCAGCGTGTCGCCATTGCTCGCGCTTTATGCAACGATCCTGCTCTTATTTTAGCCGATGAACCCACAGGCAATCTCGATGGTGAAAATTCTCAAAAAGTCCAACAGCTTCTTATTCAAACGACAAAAAAAAGAGGTAAAACACTGATTCTAGCAACTCATGATGAGCAGCTTGCAAAAAGCTGCGACCGCATTCTTTTTTTAAAAGGTGGTCTGCTATATACTCAGGCTTAAGGATGCGGTTACTCATCGTTGGCACCGGTTACGTTGGTCTTGTCACAGGAACCTGTTTTGCAGAAGCGGGCCATCATGTGACCTGTCTCGATATCGACACAGCAAAAATCGAGCAGCTAAATTCTGGCATGATTCCTTTTTTCGAGCCTGGTCTTGAGCCACTTGTTGCGAAAAATCGAAAAGAAAAAAGACTTACATTTACAAGCCATTATCCAACTGCTGTGAAAGAGGCAGAGGTTTGCTTTATCGCAGTTGCCACCCCCTCAAATGCAGACGGTAGTTGCGATCTTTCTTATGTTTATGCAGCCGCTTTAGAAATTGCAAAACAGATGGATCACTATCTTGTGATTGTCAATAAATCAACTGTCCCTGTAGGCACCCAAAAAAAAGTAGCCCAAATCATCCAAAAAAATAGCCCGATAGCTTTTGATGTTGTTTCCAATCCAGAATTTTTACAAGAAGGCTCAGCAGTACAAAATTGCATGCATCCTGATCGAATTATTATCGGTTCAGATTCTGCTAAAGCCACTGCTATTTTAAAAAAACTCCATCAGCCTTTTATTTCAAGGGAAGAGCAGCTTTTTGTGATGGATCCTTGTTCAGCGGAGCTTGCTAAGTACGCGGCCAACGCGATGCTTGCCACACGTATCTCTTTTATGAATGAGCTTGCTTCTATTTGTGAAGCTGCTGGTGCCAATGTCGAAGAGATTAGAGCCTCTATTGGAGCAGATAAACGGATCGGAAAGCATTATCTTCATCCCGGTCTTGGCTTTGGCGGTTCTTGCTTACCAAAAGATATTTTAGCTTTAAAAGCAATGGCCAAAGCATTGCATATTGATCCTATATTGCTTAACGCTGTTGACACAATAAATCAAAATCAAAAGACAATTTTAAGTTGCAAAATTAAAAGTTATTTTAAAAATAAACTTCAAAACAAAACAATTGCTATCTGGGGTCTTTCTTTTAAGCCCGATACAGATGATTTACGCCATGCTCCTTCTTTACATCTTATTGATGAGCTTTTATCCCAAGGCGCAATATTGCGTTTATTTGATCCTGTTTCCTTGCAAAAAGCAGAGCGTCTATTGCAAAACAAAAGCAATCTTGTTTTTTGCAAAGATGAATATGAAGCCGCTACAGATGCCGATGCGATCGCTCTTGTAACAGAATGGAAACAGTTCCGTTTTATTTGCTTAAATCGATTGCGTAAGCTGATGCGCCATCCTGCCTTTTTTGATGGACGCAATCAATTTTCTGCAAAACAGATGGCAGAAGGCGGTTTTGACTACTTTGGTATTGGTGTCGCTAAAACGCGAGGAACATGTTAGATACTTTTGTCGAAACACATCTCAAACTACTGTCAGAAAAATTGGATCAACTGATCCAAGAAAAGCCTTTCATGTACCATAATCCTCTATTTCAAGCGGCACGCTATTCTGTTTTTTCTCCCGGCAAACGGCTTCGCCCTCTTCTTCTTCTTGCCACTGCTGCAACTTATAGTGTACCCATAGAAAAAAGCATCCTACCTGCCTGCACCATTGAAATGGTCCATACCTATTCCCTGATCCACGATGATCTTCCTTGTATGGATAATGACGATTACCGTAGAGGCAAACCAGCGTTGCATAAGGTCTATCCTGAAGGCCATGCGCTTCTTACCGGAAATTTTTTACTTACCTATGCTTTTCAATTGCTTTGTGGGAGCCCCCTACTGACCGATAAACAAAAACTCAAACTTATCAATGCACTAGCCAAAAGTGTTGGGAGCGAAGGCATGATCGGAGGCCAAGTGGTCGATATTGCTTCTGAGGGCAAAAAAATCGATTGGGAAACATTAGAATTTATGCACCTTGGAAAGACAGCGTCTTTGATCATTGCTAGCTTGGAACTAGGCGGCATTATTAGTGATGCGCCCAAGAAAGATATGCTAGCCCTTCATACTGCAGGCAAATATTTAGGTCTTGGTTTTCAAATCCAAGATGACTTAAGTGATTTCCAAGAAAAAAAAGGATCTGATATTAAAAGGCAAAAAGCCACTGCTCTTTCCCTACTTGAGCCTGAAAAATCAAAGTTTTTGGCTCACCAGTTTTTTAATTTAGCCCTTAAATCTCTAGAAAATCTCTCTCAACCTGCTCCTTTATTGCAAGAACTGACTCATAGCTTGATGAAACCTTAATTATTAGAGTAGAGATAAATCGTAGAAAAATAGTCATAAGCTGTTTAGAATAGCTTCTATGGCTATATACAAAAAACCTGGAAAAAGAGCGTTTGATCTTTTTTTCAGCTTTTTATTTATTGTTTGTGCATCCCCTATCTATTTTCTAATTGCGATTTTGGTGAAATGCACTTCTACTGGGCCTATATTTTATAAAGGCCTCCGCATGGGGCAATATGGAAAACTCATCGAATGTTGGAAATTCCGGACCATGTGTCTAAATGCGGATGAAAAATTGCATCAGATTTTGCAAACCTGTCCAGAATTAAATGAGGAATGGAAAAAATATTTTAAATTGAAAAATGACCCCCGCTTGACTCCCATTGGAAAGTTCTTGCGCAAATCCTCATTAGATGAGCTTCCCCAAATTTGGAATGTGTTAAAGGGAGACTTAAGCGTCGTTGGTCCTCGGCCAATTGCGATTGAAAATCGAGAAAAGGCACAAGAAGAGATCCGCCATCATTTTGGCGATAAAACAGAAAAAATTTTGTCAGTCAAGCCCGGACTCACCTGCATTTGGCAAATCAAAGGCAGGAATCTTCTCACATTCCAGCAGCGGATTCTTTTAGAAGAAAAATATGTGGATAGTCAATCTTTTGGCTTAGATCTTTTTATTATTTTAAAAACAATTCCAATTGTTTTTTTCCCTAAGGGAGCATTTTAGTGAATATCTTGGTGATCGGCGGGGCAGGGTACATTGGATCCCATGTGTGCAAGGCTTTGGCCGCAAATGGGGATATTCCTATCACTTATGATAATCTTTCTTCAGGGCATAAGTGGGCCATTAAATGGGGCCCTTTTTTTGAAGGAGACATTTTAGATACATCCCGTTTAGAAAAGGCAATTTTAACTTATAAGCCTTCTGCTGTTATCCATCTGGCTTCTTATACCGATGTCAGAGAATCCAAAAAGGATCCTTTTAAATATTATGAGAATAATTTAATCGGGACACTGGCGCTATTGCAGGTGCTTTGCAAACATCAGATTAAACAATTGATTTTTTCAAGTTCTGCGGCAGTCTATGGCAAACCTTTATATACACCGCTTGATGAAAATCATCCCAAAAATCCGATTAATCCTTATGGAAAGATCAAGTGGGCCATTGAAAGCTTACTAGAAGATTTTTACCACTCTTATGGCTTAAACTCAATTTCGCTGCGCTATTTTAATGCTGCAGGCGCCGATCCTGAGGGTGAAATTGGTGAGGCGCACCATCCTGAGACCCACCTGATTCCGCGTATTCTTGATACTGCGCGCCAAACAAAGACCCCCCTCACCATTTTTGGCTCTCACTTTCCCACCAAAGATGGCACAGCTGTGCGCGATTTTATCCATGTGACAGATTTAGCCGATGCTCATGTAAAAGCGTGGCGCTATCTTCAAAATCACCCTGCCAATCTAGCTATCAATTTAGGAACAGGAAAAGGATTTTCTATTTTTGAAATACTGGCACTTGCAAATCGCATCACAGGATCAAAAATCCCTTATGCATTGGAAAAAGCACATGAAGAAGACCCTCCCCTCCTTATTGCAGAAGCTTCTCTGGCAGGCAAGATTTTAGACTGGTGCCCTAGCCATTCAGATCTTGAAAAGATTATCACAACGGCATGGAAATGGCATCAATCTTGGGAGGCCTTATGATTCCTCTTGTATTTCCATTTTTGCTCGCCTGCTTTGCCCTTTGCTTTTCAAAACTATTTTTCCCTTCATTGCAGCTGCTTGCTTTTGCACCCTTTTTCGCTATCTTATTTATGAGAAAAAATTTCCTTTTTTCGATCTGGACCGCTGCTTTATGTGGACTTTTTATGGATCTACTTAATTCCAAGTTCCATTTTGGGTTTTGCACTTTTAATTGCTGCCTTATAACAGTTCTTCTCTACTCCCAAAAAAGAAATTTCTTTGAAGATCGATTGTTTTCCATTTCTTGTTATACAGCACTGATCTCTGCGCTTTTTTCACTGACGCAACTTGGTTTTCTAGCTCTTTTTGAAAAACGGTTTCCTTTTAAATTACAGCTTATTGCTACCGACTTGATTTTGATGCCTATACTGGATGCTCTTTATGGCTTTTTATGGTTTACATGTCCTATGAAAATCTTTCAAAATATAAAAAAGTTTAAATTTAGATGAAATCAATTACTTCCTACTCCCCATTTACGCAAGCAGCCATTGAAGCTGCTTTACATGCAGGAGAGTTGCTGCTTTCAGGATTTGGCACCAACTATACTATCTCTTCCAAACAAGGCGGCAGCCAAAATCTTGTGACAGAATATGATGAGGCCTCTCAAAAGCTGATTATTTCCACCCTGCAAAAACGATTTCCCGACCATCAATTTTTAGGCGAGGAAGATAAAGAGAAAAGCCAGATCGATCCTTCTAAAATTGTCTGGATTATTGATCCTCTTGATGGAACAGTGAATTTTGCACGATCCATTCCTATTTTTTCTGTCAGTATTGCAGCAGCCAGGCACAGAGACATTCTGACAGGAGTTGTCTATTATCCGTCTATGAATGAACTGTTTGTGGCAGAGAAAAATAAGGGCGCTTATTTGAATGGAAAGCCACTGGCAGTTTCAAAAAGGAAAACATTTGATCAAGCTTTTATGGCCACAGGATTTCCTTATGATGTCGATCAAAATCCCCTGCATTGCATTGAGCGGTTTGCCAGCATGGCAAAAAAAGGAATCCCTTTGAGGCGTTTAGGGTCGGCGGCTATTGATCTTTCCTATGTGGCTGCAGGCAGATTTGATGCTTTTTGGGAAGTCGGATTAAACCCTTGGGATTTAGCAGCTGGAAAACTGCTCATCGAAGAGGCAGGCGGCACAGTCAGCCACTATAATGGGAAGGAACATGAGCTCTATGGCTATTTTCCCACACTTGCTACTAATGGCCTTTTACATCAAAAAATGGTAGAGATATTAAAACAGGATATGTTGCATGCGCATCATTGACGGGAAGGCAATTGCTAAGACAATTGAGACTAATATTGCATCTGCCATCCGAAAATTAAAGGATAGAGCACCGGCTCTTGCCTTTATTTTGGTGGGGGAAAATCCTGCTTCGCAAAGTTTTATTAAAATGAAAAAGAAAAAATGTCATGAAGTAGGGATCCTTTCTATTGATCGAGAACTCTCTGATGATGTGACCGAGGCCCATCTGATTAAAGAGATAGAGCAGCTTAATGCAGATAGTGATGTCGATGGCATTTTAGTCCAATTACCACTCCCACCCCATATCAATACAGATAAAATTGTGCTTTCCATTCGCCCTGATAAAGATGTCGATGGGTTTCATCCCATGAATGTAGGGAAAATGCTCATCGGTTACCAAGATAGTTTTTTTCCCTGTACGCCCCATGGAATCCAAGTGCTACTAGCACGCAGCCAAATTCCAACAGAAGGAAAGCATGTGGTGATTTTAGGCAGGAGCAATCTTGTTGGCAAACCACTTGCAGCGATTTTAATGCAAAAAAGGCCCCATGCTAATGCCACTGTGACAATTGCGCATAGCCATTCACAAGATTTAAAAAAAATTTGCGCCTCAGCCGATATCCTTGTCGCTGCGATGGGAAATCCTCACTTTGTAGGCCCTGATATGGTCAAGCAAGGAGCCGTTGTGATTGATGTGGGTATTAATCGTATTGAAGGCAATCGTATCGTTGGTGACGTCGATTTTGATCGTGTTGCTCCCAAATGTTCTTATATTTCCCCTGTTCCAGGGGGCGTTGGCCCTATGACAATTGCCATGCTGCTTTCCAATACCCTACTTAGCTATCAAAAGCGAATCCAATAATTTTCGTGCCCTTGCCCGAATTATTTATCAGAAACTTAGCGGCGTTTTATTCGCTTTGTTTTTTCTTTTTTCTTTCTTTTTTCACCCGCTATTTCCCATTTACTTTCAAGGAGAATGAAATTAACCGAGATGAGTCGCACCGCAATAGGATTGCCAATAGTAAATGTTTTGCCTGTGTGCTTGCCCATAAGGGCTGGTTTTTTTGGTTCAAAAACATAGTAATCGGCGCCAATTTCCGAAATATGCAAAAAACCCTCTAGAAAAAACTCTTGTAATTCAAAAAACAGACCAAAAGGCTTAACCCGCGTCACCATTGCCTTGTAGACTTTTGAGGGATTTTGCTTTAAATATTCGCTTAAGAGACGCAGCTTTTTCAATAATTTAACACTGCTCTCTGCGCGGAATGCGATTCTCTCTTGCTCTGAACACTTTAAGGCCACCTCTTTTAAATTCAACTTTTTATCTTCCTCGTCAAACAGCAATCTCTGCGTGACAAGATCACTGTAGCGCCTAATTGGGCTTGTAAAATGGCAATAATGCTCAAGCGCAAGACCAAAATGGCCCACATTATCGGGCGAATAATAGGCAAGCTTCATACTACGGATAAACCCTACTGAAAGCTGCTGCCCAAAAGGGGTCTTTTTTGCTTTATAGAATAACTTTTGAATCTCCTTCTGATCTGGATTTTTTGGAATTTGAAAACCTAAAGAGCGAGCCAGCGCCAAAAACTCTTCCATATGTTCGGCAGAGGGCGCCTCATGAATGCGGTACAGGAGTGTTTTGCCACGATCTGTCAAATTTTTAGCCACAAGCTCATTGGCCTTTAACATAAACTCTTCGACAAGCTGGTGGGTAATATCATACTCTACTTTTCTTGTTCCAGTTGGCTTTCCCTTGGCATCTACTTCTATCACAATTTCAGGAAGCGAAAAATCGATACTGCCTCTTTCTGATCGCTTTTGTTTAAGAAGATCACAAAGATCGACCATCAGCTGCAATGTTTTCAAATGGGAGCTCTCTTGTTTCTGATCCAGGATCAATTTGGCTTCTGGATAGGTCATCCGCTTTTTACTTTTAATGAACGATCGCAAAATCTGATAATCTTGCAAAGTCCCTTTGGAATCAAAAACCATCATGACTGAAACAGTCAGCCTAACCTGATTTTCTCTTAAGCTACATAAATTATCGGAAAGGTCGTGCGGCAGCATGGGCACTACACTTCCTGGAAAATAGACCGAATTGCAGCGCAAATAGGCCTCTTTATTTAAAGAAGAACCCTCCCGCACGTAATAAGCCACATCAGCAATGTGCACACCTAAGTGGTAATGGCCTTTTTTGTCTTTAGAAAGTGACAGTGCATCGTCATAATCTTTGGCTGTTTCAGGATCAATGGTAAAGGTCTCTAATTTACTGAAATCCTTTCTTCCCTTTAAATCTTTTTTTGTGACTTTGTTACCGATAGCTTTGACTTCATTCATCGTTTTTTTGGAAAAGACGTCATGAAGATCATATTCTTCAATAGCTGCCTGGACATCACATGCTGGGTCAGAAATATGGCCAATATAGTAAGACACTTCACAAAGCGCTGGCGCCTCGCTCTCGCCCCAATCCAGCACCTTCATAATGATCCGATCTCCCACTTTCAAAACCTTTTCTTCATTATGCGGCTTTACAATGACCGATTTCGACGTGCCTAGCAAAGGAACATAGGCGTAAATTTTTCCTTTAGAAGAAATCTCTAAAATAGTCCCTGCCAGATGAGTGCGTCCCCTTTTAATAATCGAAATGATCCGCCCTTCAGGTCCTTTTTCCCAATTAGAATCAGGATTAACCTGAATTTCTACATGGTCGCCATCTACAGCATTATCAGTTAAGTGCTTTGGAACAAAAACATCTTGAGGACATTCAAAAAGAGAATCTGGAACGACAAACCCAAATCCCCTAGGATGCATCCGCAGTGTTCCTGTAATCGTCTCATTTTCTAATACCCAGGAGGGATGCTTACTTTTGACTTTTTTCATCATTTTTATTTTTAAATATTTATTACATACCAACTGCCATTATAAGGTAGCTAGCTAGTACTAACAAGTAAAAAAAATATTTAAGTAGTTGAATCCTTCTTTCCCTTTTTTTATAATGGCCCTCTTTTATTGGAGTCTACTATGGTACGCATGAGCAAGCAAGGAGAACGCAGACATCAAAGTCCTAAAAGACCTGCTCCTCCAGCCCCTAAAACTGGACCTCGCAAAGACAATCTGCCTTTAGGTTATAAGGATCAGGTTAATGCCATCGATGCAGATGTAAAAAAAGCCGCTTTTATTCCAAAAATTAAATAATGAAGGATTGAACAATGTCTAGACACCGCAGCTATGGAAAATCGAGCAAAACAGCAAAAAAGCGAAATGTGTTAAAAAGATTTGAACGTATTGAGGCCTTAAGAAAACTTGGAAGATGGAAAGATGGCGAAAATAAAAAAGTCACTGGACTGCCCAAAACGCCTGCCACTGCATAACGTCGATATTTCCATTTATAATTCTCAAAAAGCTGTTCCCTTAGCATGTATTGCTGCAAAGAAAATGGTCCAAAAACTCCTTTGCCATTTCAAAGTGGAGGCTAAAGGTCTTGCAGTCCATTTTGTCACCAAAAAGCAGATCTCTTCTCTCCACCACCAGTTTTTTAGCGACCCTTCCCCCACTGATTGCATCAGCTTTCCTATTGATTCTGAGTTTTTAGGTGAGATTTTTATCTCTCCAGAAGCAGCCATCGAATATACAGAAAATAAAAAGATTGATCTTCATACAGAGATTTCCCGTTATCTTATTCATGGTTTTCTCCATCTGTTAGGATTTGATGATCAAGACGTGCAAAGCAAAAAAAGAATGCGGCAAAAAGAAAGAGAGTGCTTAAAGCTCTTTAAAGAGCAAGGATTGACCTTAAAGTGATTGAATCGCCGCTTTTGTCTCTAATTTTCCTTTTTTGTGCCAATTTTGTTACAGGGATGATCTCTGCTATTGCCCGCATGGGTAAATTTCAAGCAGAACTGATCTGTGCAGAAAATCAGAAACATTTCCTTCTCAAATATCCAGCTCAGCTTATCTTCGTGAAAAAAAACCGCGAGCTGCTTTCCTTTGCCCTGCCAATACTCAAATACATTCTTTTAGTTGGCTATGCCGCATTTGGTTTTTCTTTTTTAAATTCTTTAATGCCTATTAAACAGTCCCTTTGGACTGTTCTACTGGATACTTCTGTTTTGCTTCTGATTTTTGCTTTTACTGATTTGCTATTCCAAGGCTTAAGTGTCTTTAGACCTAAAACTTTTTTCAAAGTGGCTCTCCCTGTTGTTTCTCTGCTTCTCTTTATCTTCTGGCCTTTTACCTCGATTTTCTACCGCATTTTAAAACGTGTATTTCCCGCTCAGGAACCCAAGGAGATCACTTCGCTGCGAATGCGCGATAAAATTCTAGAAATTTTACAAGATCCAGAATTTGCCCCTTTTCTAGATGCCAACGAGCAACGGCTCATTATTTCGCTTGTCTCTTTTAAAGAGCGTATTGCCCGAGAGATCATGGTCCCTAGAATTGATATGTTTTCTCTCCCTGCAGAGTCAACCATTAGAGAAGCGGCTAAAAGCTTCCTTTCTGAAGGGTATAGTCGTATCCCTGT
>CAYSQP010000005.1:0-12283 GCA_964433285.1 uncultured bacterium
AAAGACTACAATATCAGCGTCTTCAGCACGTGCACGCTTGATATATTGAAGAATTTTTTGCGTATTTCCTTCAAGGTCCCCAATAATAGGGTTGATCTGCGCAATCGCGACTTTCATAGTGTGCTACTTTAACATATATCGGTAATTTTAGATTTGGTAAAATCGTTTTAAAAAAGAGGTTTTATGAAAGGCAATTTGAAAGTCAATACAGATAATATTTTACCGATCATCAAAAAATGGCTTTACTCCGATAAAGAGATCTTTGTTAGAGAATTGATCTCCAATAGCTGTGATGCACTCCGCAAGCTGCATGTGCTGCGCGATCAAAATGAAACCAGCTTCCAAGATGATGAGCTGCGTATCGACCTTATGATCGATAAGAAAAAAGGCATGCTCACCTTTATGGATACAGGTCTTGGAATGACCTCTGAAGAGGTAGAAAAATATATCGCTCAGGTGGCTTTTTCTGGCGCTGAAGAATTTTTAGAGAAATACCAGTCAAAAGAAGAAAAAGATCAGATCATCGGCCACTTTGGACTTGGCTTTTACTCTGCTTATATGGTGGCAAGCAAAGTCGAAATCAATACGCTTTCTTATAAAAACAGTGCAACAAGCGCTCTTTGGTCTTGCGATGGCAGCTCCTCCTATACTTTAGAAGCAGGCACACGCACAGTGCGCGGCACTGAAATCACTCTTTTTATTAATGAAGAAGACAACGACTTTCTAGAAGAGAGCAAAATCAAAGAGATTTTAAACCGCTACTGCGCTTTTTTGCCCTTCCCCATCTATCTCAATAATGCACGTGTCAATCATCAAAAACCGCTCTGGCTAAAATCTGCTTCAGAGTGCACAGAACAAGAATATTTAGAATTCTATCGCCATCTCTATCCGGCAGAGCCAGATCCTGTATTCTGGATCCATCTTAATGTCGATTATCCTTTCCACTTAAAAGGAATCCTTTATTTCCCTAAGATCCATCGCAGATTAGAGCTGAATAAAAATTCAATCCAGCTCTATTGCAACCGTGTTTTTGTCTCTGATAATTGCAAAGATCTTCTTCCAGACTATTTGATGGTATTGCGCGGTATGATCGATAGTCCTGATATCCCTTTGAATGTCTCGCGTAGCACGTTGCAAATGGATCGCACTGTCAGACAGCTTGCCCAGCATATCGCCAAAAAAACAGCCGACCGCCTCTCCACCATCTACCAGATGGATAAAGATAAATTCATCACAGCTTGGCAAGATATCGAACTTGTGATCAAGCTAGGATCGATCCAAGATGAAAAATTCTATGAGCGCAGCAAAGAATTTTTAATTTGGAAGAACCTAAGCGGAGAGTGGACCACGTTAGATCAGTATCTGGAAAGAGGCGCAGCTTATTCTGATAAAATTTTCTACGTTGGCGAAACGCAAAAAGATTCGCCTTTCCTCGATCTATACAAAGATAAGGGCATCGAAGTACTCTATGCTAACCACCATGTTGATACTGGCCTGATGAGCTTTTTAGAATCTAAATACCCACGTGTGAAATTCCAGCGGATTGATGGAGCTATTGATCCTTCCATTTTAGATAGCGAGCGGGAAAAATCGCTCCTGGATGCTTCAGGTAAAACAGAGGCCACCAAAATTGCTGACTATATCCGCTCTGCACTCGGTATTGATAAAATCGATGTAGAAGCAAAAAGTTTAGCTAGCGATAAGCTTCCAGGGTTTGTGATGATGGATGAAAAAATGCGCCGCATGCGCGACTATTTTGCGCTCTCCTCCGAGATGCCGCTACCTGATCAGAAAAAAACATTTGTGGTCAATACTAATAGCAAACTGATCCATGCACTCTATGGGCTTAAAGATAAAGATCCAGCCCTTGCAAAAAATATTGTAGAGCAAGTGTATGAGCTCTCTTTGCTATCGCAAAAAGAGTTAGAACCTGCGCAGATGTCTCAGTTTATTCAAAGATCAAGCCAGATTTTAGAAAAGCTGATCTCCTAATCTTACTGATCCTTTTGTGCCCAGGGATTCGTTTTGTAAAATGCTATATCTCTATATCTATCGATAAATGCTTGCTTTTTAATTGGATTAAGCAAATCAAATACTTTTATAACTATTACGATATGTGATGGACAGATATATCTACTACTTTTATCAACGTCTTTTAATATACGTTGAACGTCTTCTTCAGTTACAACATTACTTGAAATAGAACTTAGAATTTGCTCAATATTGGAAAATAAAAACCTTATTTTTCTTCTTTTGTCTCTAGCATTACCCTTTCCCTCGATTTTTTCGGCAAACTCATTAATTGTCGTTTTAGTTATCTGACCAATATCCATAGCCATAAGTTTCTCTACTATCTTAAGCATCATTATTTTATTTTGCAGTATACCATCCAAACGTTTTTGAGATTTTATCTTACCCGCTGAATGAGCTACTGTCGTTACTACAGATTTTTCACATAATTCAATAAAAGATGGGGCAAAAGGCGTTGCCACTAAAATATAGTAATAAAGCAAAAACAGATCTTCGCGTAATCCCTGACTTTGTCGTATATTGAATATCTCTAATGTTGATAATTCCCTCTTTTCAGTTTGGATCTTATGTAGAGCTATCGCAATGAATTTAATAATTTTTTTTATTTCTTCTTTTGTCTTTTTTGGGACTCGTGGGCTAATTTTTTTAGATAATCCTCTCAAGGCTTTCTTAGCGCCATTGCATTGAGCATGTTCCACGAATTTTTTAATGGCATCTTCTATGGCTTCTCTTTTTTCTCTTACCGCTTCTAATGATCGATTTCTTTTTTTGATGGGTATCTTCAATTCAGTGCGGCCTTGTTGCGAAAGAACCAGAGCCTCTGTAGGTATTCTTGGTTGGCCGCCTGAATCAAGAGATGACTGTGAAAACTGTAAAAGCGTTAATAATGACTGGGCAGCCTCTTCTTCTTCTGGAGAAGAAGCAGATCGTGCTTTTTTAGATACCCTTTCTGCCAATTGAGTGACAGGGGCACTTTCTTGATTTTGAGGCATTCTTTTTATATGAGTGATTAATCTACCGCCTACGATTGCCACACCCTCGTCTTCCCTTAGCTATTAAGGGTAGGGTTTAATACGCAAAATGTTGAATTTGAACTAGTTACGTCGATACTTTTCATTTTTATTACCTTTTTAGCTATTATAATTAAAAATTATACAATAAACTTTAATTTAAATAAAGACATTTTAATCAGGTATAAAAATGCTGAAATTAGGACAAAAGCAGCCGTCTTTGAAATGGTTGTGGAGAAAAAAGGGACAATTACGCGAAAGACAAAACCAGGTGAATTTCACTCTTCGCGCACCAGGGTGATTAAAGGGACAGAGTGGATTTTCCATCAGAATAAAAAAACCATGACGATGGTCTCTTTGTAAATCTTTGATAGGGACCCAATCTTGAAAATCATTCAAAAGAAAGAAACGATCTTTAAAAAACTCAATGCGATCGACGCACAAGAAGATTTTATCATCTGTTATTTCTACTATGCTATGGCGGCAAAACTTCAGCACCTCATTTGAGGTGATAAATGCTTCTTTGTGTCTGCTAATTAAAGGGGTATTGAAAACAAGCAATAACAAGAAAAAAAGGTGCATCTTTTCATTGTAACAGACTCAAATTTTCTTTGAATCTGCCATAAAAAACTCTTTAATAAAACTCTTTCTGAAGGCGCTTGCTTGGGCATAGTCTTGGAACTGCTTTTCGCGCGCGCTAAATTCTGCATGGTGGATTCTCCGCTTTCCCCGTTTTAGAGGAGGTAGCACATGGTGCAGCATCTCATGATAGATAATAAAGGAAACGAAATGGTCTGGAATATGATCATGATCTAAGACACGATTGATTCTAATCAATCCTTTCTGCTGGTGATAAGAGCCTAAAACAAGCCGCCTTTTAGCCTTTGAAACGGGCTTACCAAACCAGCTAATTTTAAGATCTAATCGCCCTTCAAAATAGCGCTCGTTGATCCTACCATAGATCAACTCTAAATTATGATAGTTTCCATGGGGCCTAAGCTTAATAGTTCTTATTTTTCGAAAAGAAAATAGTCTCTTAAAGATCATTGTACATTATAACTTGATATCATCAATCAGATTGCCGTGCACACCAAACGATTGCAAGTGACATTCTGTGCCATCAAACATCACCAGCCAAAAGCAGTTCAACTTGGCCGCTTTTTCCAAATACCAATGGTCCTGGACCTCTCTTGGTGTTACACCCCATGAGCCATCGCCCAGATAAACAACGCCTTCTGGATCAATTTTATTTTCCTTGATTGGAAATGTCCTTTTATAGGCATGGTTATGATGTTCGAAGGCAAACTTGACCTTGTATTTTTCAAAAAGCGGGCTCCAATGCTCTCTAATTTCTAAAGCACGCCGATTATTAGCAGAGTAACAAGAAGGGAAAGCGGCAACATGGTAGAGCGGGATTTTATAGCGCACCTCTTCATGGCGTTTAAATGCCTCTTCCAACCAGTATAGCTGCTTGCCTCCTACTCGTTCTAAATGGCCCGTATCTAAAAGGAAAAGGCAGATATCCGGAGATAATTCCACTGTCCGGTAACTTTTAAAGTAGGGGAAAAATTGTAAAAAGAAAAGAGCGCCTTTTTCTTTTCTTTCCACTTTTGTGATGTCATGATTGCCAATGATCGGAAGAATCGGAATGATTCTTTTATCCGCCGTCACTGTTCCATTCTTTAAATGTCTAAAAAAAGAGTTCCACTGCGCGATAATCCGCTTTTTTGTTTCGAAAAGCGCTTTGGGATTTTCAGCATACGCAAGGTCGCCCCCAAGCACAATAAAATCAGGATCGGTGCTAATCACCTGGCGGCTCATTCTTTTAAAAGCGCGCATATTCAAAAAAAGATCGCCCCCCACAGCAAATCGTATCGGCCGTGAAACATCTTGCGGAAGCGTGCGGAAGTAATAGCGCTGCCCCTTCTTTTCAAATTGAATAAAATAACGCGTGTCGGCTTTAAGCTGGTGTAGCTGCACACTATTAATAAAGATTTTGCTGCCCTTTAAAAGAGAGGCTTGGGGCTGTTGCTGGTACCATTTGGAACTACCTTCCTTTTGAAAAAAAAGAGAAGAGGATGGTTTTCCTTTGGTATGCCAATGGACAACCATAGAGCTGGACGGATCTTGCGCCCAGGTTAAATAAAAAATCTCTGGATCTTTCGCGCTCAGCGGAACTACCCAGAGAAAAATGGAAAAGAGAAAAATAAAGACTTTCAAAATTAAGAGGAAACTTTAGCTTCTTCTTTTTCTACTTTTTTAAGATCTTCTTCAGATCCTGGCTGAACATCAGTGATTGCACTTTTGAGCACTTCGATTTTCGCACCATCAACCATTCTTAAAATCACTGAAGTTTCTTTAATGGTAGCCACAGTTCCAATGATGCCCATGGCAGTGACTCGATCGCCTTTCTTAAGTGCACTTCTTTGCTGTTCCATCGCTTTGCGCCGTTTTTGCTCCGGTCTCCAAAGGATAAAGTAAAAGAAAAGAACGGCAATGCCGATCATAATGAGCGTTTGCATAAAATTGCCCTCGCGCGCTGCTGGCTGAGCAGCATCTGCACTCAAAGAGCTCGTTGCAAAAAGAGCTAGCGTTAACAAATTAAAATAAAGATTTTTCATACAAATCCCTTTGTTTACTCACAAGGATGCCGACTTATCTCTTTCTAGTAAAGCGATATTCTCCACATGGGCAGTATGAGGAAATTGATCCACCGGTTGAACAATCAAAAGCTTGTAGCCTGCTTGCTTTAAAAGTTGAATATTAGCTGCCTGCGTTGTCGGGTTGCAGGAAACATATAAAATTTCTTTGGGCCTAAGACAAAGGATATTTTTAACTGCTTTATCATCTAACCCTGCCCGCGGAGGATCGACAATCACGCTATCAGCGCTTTCATCTTTTTTTAATTTCTCAAGCACCTGCCCCACATCGCCTTTGTAAATCGTGAAATTTTCAATGCCATTGAGCTCTTTATTAATCGTTGCATCAAAGACTGCATGTGGATTGATTTCCACACCGATCACTTCTCTTGCAGCTTCAGCGACACTCAGTCCAAAAGTGGCTGTTCCGCAGTAGAGATCAAAAATCAATTTATGCGTTAGCCCGCCTAACATATCCAAAGCGATCGAATAGAGCAGCTCTGCTTGATGCGTATTAGGCTGAAAAAAAGAGGAAGGACTGATTTTAAAATGCAACTGTTTTTCAAAAATCGCCGTGCGGATATTTAATGTTTCTACAATATGGTCAGGACCAAAAAGCAACATCTCATAAAACTGCGTTGGATACCCTTTTTGAATCTGCTGCACACGTAAAAAAATCGATAAAAAAGGCAGCTCCTCTTCTCCTACTGTGCTTTTGACAGCTGCGGTAAAATGTTCCAAATCAGTTTTTCTAAGTGCAAAAGCGGGATTGCCAGAGACCGTGAGCATCACCAGTTTGCCTTTCCCATTTTTTGCCTGCCGCACAATCAACGTACGTAAATGGCCGCTATCTTGGGAAGGGCGATAGGCACAAAGACCGCTCTCTTTCCAAAAAAGCCTCACTTTAGAAAGCACTTTGCAAAACCAGGGCGACACAAGATGGCATTCATAAAGATCAACCACCTTTTGTTTGCCCTTCATCATCAGGCCTAGAAAATAATCACCTGCTTTATTTTGGGAAAAAGAAAACTCCATTTTATTGCGATATTCCCATGGATTTTGGCAGGGGATAATGGCGCGGGCGTCAGGAAAAATTTGATGGATAGCAGTCTGCTTTTGGGCAAGCTGCTCTTCATAAGATTTATTTTGCAAACTACATCCGCCGCACTGTTTAAAATGGGCACATCGAGGCTCGATCATGGCAAGGAAGTATTGTCTTAGACAAAATTCTTCTCAACCACTAAAGTGAGCGCATGCTGACCTACATCAACAACAAGATCATCGAAGGGGATCATGCCACGGTTTCTGTCTATGATTTAGGACTGACAAGAGGCTACGGTGTTTTCGATCGCCTACGCACTTACGGAAAGCGCCCTTTCCACTTAGATGACCATCTAAAGCGTCTTCAATTTTCAGCCTCTAAAACCCATCTGCCGCTGCCAAAACCGATCGATGAAATAAAACAGATTATTTTGCACATGGTGCAACAATCTAAAAGTGGGGAAAGCGACATTCGCGTGATAGTCACTGGCGGAATCAGCCAAGATGGCCTTTCTTTTTCAGGGAAAAGCAACCTGATTATTTCAGTTTCCCCCTTTACTCCTTTTTCGCAAAGCTACTATCAAAAAGGGATTTGTGCTGTCACATCCCCTTTAATGCGCAGCTTTCCTGAGTGTAAAACCACCCATTATCTGCCCGCCATTGTAGCGCTAGAGCAAGCAAAAAAAAGCGGTGCAGAAGAGATTCTTTTTTGCACTAAAAATCAGGAAATCCTAGAAGGCGCCACTAGCAATTTTTTTGCTGTTAAAAAAGGCCGTCTCATCACACCACCTGGGCCCCATATTCTCCTTGGGATTACGCGCGCCATTATCATCGCTTTAGCAAAAGATCGTTTTCCTCTAGAAGAAAGAAATCTCCACTTCAATGAACTACCTGATTTAGAAGAAGCCTTTGTCACTTCGAGCAATCGTGAGGTTCTCGCCGTAACAAAAATCGACGGATGCGCTATCGGTCATGCAATACCAGGACCTATCACCCAATTTCTCTATCAACAATTCCAGGAATACACAAAAAAAGAGAGCTGGCCACTCTTAAATATGTTTTAAAAGCTCATCTTTGAGAAGCTTTTGCACAAATTCGCTTTCTTGGCGGACAGGATTTAATATAATTTTAAGTTCGCAAAATACAAAAATGGCCCCTGAAAAAAAGAGCAGTAGCCCAAAGATAAAAAAACCGATCATAGCAAAATCAAAAATAGCTCCATTAATCAGTGAGCAAAAAAGGGCAATGACCATGGAAGAGATTGCTGCCATAAAACAAAAAAGCCCCTGTTGGATAAGCTTTGCCCGCTTCATCACTAAGGCAGTTTGCTGCTCCAGAAAGCGCAAATAACATTCCACTTCTTGTTTCATAAAGGGCGCTTTTTTTTCCTCTTCAATACGAAAAAGCTCTCGGTATTCAAAACGCCTTTCCTTCTGCAAAACTTTAAGCCTTTCCATAATGAGCGCTATCCGCTGATAAAAGGTCAGGCATAATAGAGAACTGACAATGAGCATCGAAAAAAGCGCTAAAAACATAGGCCCCACCCACCCTATTATTTTTAAAATAATTATTTTACATTTTATTTGCAAATAAACTAGCTGATAAAAGAACGAATTCGGTATAATGGCTCTTGCAGCCCTATGTAGGGTTTGCTTTGAACCTTTGAATAAAAAGTGGACGTTTTCAAATTTTTCTCTTTCTTTTCTATCCTCTTGGAATCTTTCCCAAAATTTCATAACAGGCTAGCAGTTAAAGACTTAGGACAATTTGACAGATTTAACAGATCTGGGATCTAGATTTTATGCAATGGTCTTATGAACAAAGTAAGAATATTTGGAGTTTTTAAATTTTATGAATCAACAATCATCTAAGAAATTATACGTTGGAAGTCTTCCTTATAAAATGACGGAAGATGACCTGCGTCAACTATTTGAATCCATTGCTGAAATCACATCGGTAAGGATCATCATCGACAAATTCAATAACCAATCAAAAGGTTTTGGATTCGTTGAAATGGCTACCGTAGAAGGAGCGAAAAAAGCGATTGCTGAGCTTAATGGGAAAGAGGTTGATGGTCGCACATTGATCGTCAATGAAGCTCGGCCTCAGGAGCCAAAAACATCAAGAGGACCTCGTTCTTTTGGTGGCGGAGCAGGCGGCGGCAATAAAATGGGCCAAGGCGGCTTTAAAAGAAGAAGATTTGAGTAAAATCGACTTTTTTTCTAAGCAATAGTGCGAGCTTTTATAAGCTCGCATTTTCTTTTTCTTCAACAACTTCAACAGGCCTTATAAGACGGATTGTCTTACTTAACTCTCCCAAATCTTCGTGGTCATTTTGTAATGTCCCTTGAATGATTCTTAAAATGTAATTGAAATGATCCCGCACATTCATTCTAAGTGCATCTCTTCCCCAAAGCCGATTTTCTAGATTATTAAAAAAATCACTATTTTTGGTCCCTTTTAGAACCAATACAACAGGCTTAGGATCTCTCTCTGCCTCATCAATGACACAAAGGGCTAAATATTGACAGTTTTTATCTCTTGCTAGAGGCCCGCTCATGTTTTCTAGAGGAATACCATTTTGAAAAAATGAAGACTCATGAATTGGAATCTTTTCAAAAGCAAGTGGACCTCCCGGCATCAGTCTGACAATGTCATTGAAAAAACCAGTCTGAATATTTAACTTTTTATACATCTTGAGCTGCAATATAGCATTGTTTCCTGTAGCGACTTTTAAGACATGATCATGACGTACAAATTCAGGAACAAGAGCGCCAGGAAAAATTCGAAGATTTCTTAAAACAGGGGCCCAAAATGCATTTTCTTGGCCCAATAGCCGAAATTCTTTTGAGCATTTGACCAATTGCATACGTTCTTTACGATGAAGAAAAGTCGTCGCATAAAGCATCGCATTTTTTCCCAACTTTTCTATTTTAAATAGACAGCATGTTGGATCCTCTGGCGCCGCAGAATTACTCTCAGTGGGCATAGTGGACAAAAGAGCCGGTTCTTCTTCAAACAAATTGATTTCTTCTTTTTTTGTAAAGTACCAGCGGTAAAGGTGGTAACCCATTAAAGGAATACAGGCAGTTAAAATATGAAATGCAATATTTATGGCCTTCTGCTCTGTTGACAAGGCGCCACATAAAGGATTAGAAAAAAGATGTTCGCTATGACGTTGACAAATGATTCTACCTATGGCTTCAGGACGGTTCCAAAGAACAACGGGTAAAGCTGCTAAAAAATGCATAATTTTTAATGAGTTTAATTTTTTAAGTAATTTTAACAAAAAAAATATATAAAAACAAGCGCACCCAGATGTAATGTTAAATTTTTATTTTATATTTTAAAAAAACCTTTAATTCTGTTATTTGACAAGAAAAGAGGTGCTTGCTTATGAAAAAAAATATTTTACTTTTACTTTCTACCCTAGTTCTTGCCAGCTGTGGAGGTGGTGGCAGCAAACCTACTTGCTCATCGCAAGACCAGTGTCTAAATGATAAAAACTGCCAATGTTGGTGTTCAGTAAAGTGCGGATACAGATCTAAAACAGCTAAAGATAACCCGATTTATATTGAAAATGACCCCAATGGTAAGTTCTGCTATTGCGCTCAGAGAGACATTGATCTCTACGAGAATTGCACTGGAGATCACCCACCTGCAACAGAGATGCCCACTGAGCAGCAGCAGCAGCAATATTGACTATTTATTTTTGAGCAAAAGCGGCAATAAAATTTTTAGTGTTAATAAAACAACATATTAAATAATATATTACCGTTTATTCATCGAGAACATCTCTATGGCTCAGTCCGTTCACAGCAGCCTCGAAAGACATGCGGATATTCCCATTGAAATTGCCTCTCCTATCATTACACTCCATCCAGCTGTAAAAGTTGCGCTTGTCTATCCAAAAAGATGTCACGATGAAGAGCTCACTGTGCGCGATCATCAAATCCAATTTAAACGGCATAGTCTTGCTGATCTTGCTATGAGAATCTTCTGTTTTTGGCGATCGAGCTGTTGCGCACATTCAAATTCTAAAGAGGTCATGGAGGCTGCATGCAGCTATTTTGAACAATCCTACGCCTCTTCTCATGTTAAGGAAGCAAAAAACATTGTCCGCACTCCAAAAATATTTCGTTTAAGCCATTTGAAAAAATTGAATCGTAAAATAGATAACATGCTTTTTAATGATCAAATGCAGAAGAAATTTCCGTATCACCCAGACGTAGCAAAGGCTGGTATAGCGGCCTCACGACAGCATATTTGTTGTTATCACAACAATACAGAGTTAGTTATGGAAAATGATAAGATCGTATTTAGAAAGTGCGATCTAATCAGAAGACTCTTTTGCTTGCACCGATTCCGCTGTTATACCGATTCCAAACTCGTCCTAGCGAAATTAAGAAAATTTTATAAAGACGAGGGCCATTTATCCATCATTGTGACATTGGCTGAAGGGATTGTTTTTGGTCCAGTAGTCCCTCCTGCTGTATTTCGATTTAGCCACCTGGAAAACTTCATCGAGCGGACAAAAGAAATCTCCAATTTTAAAAGATATGATCTAGGAGAAACAAATACCGCAGTAACACTCCATAGAGATGTTGCCATAGCCCTGCAACAATATAATTTCAATCGCTATTGTCATGATCCAGAACTGACGGTAGAAAACAATCAGATTCAGTTTAAATATCGGAGTTTAATCGAGAGAATTTTTTGTTGTTGGTCACGCTGCTGCACAGATTCTGATCGGGTCATGGATGCAATGCGTGAATTTTTAAGAGAATTTTACACATTACCTGCGATCCGAGAAGCAGAGCGCGATGTGTTTACAACACTACCAGTCATCACTCTTTACCATGCGCAAAAATTAGGAAAAAAAATCAAACAAATATCTGACAAATATCAGGAAGTGAATAGGGCTTTACGTTGGCGTGCCTGGTTTTCTACTTTTCAGTCATTTGAAACACAGACACAGCCAGATACACCTACACCTAAAAGAGATTCTGATGCTAGCACTCCAAGAGTTTTCATCGCAAAAGGAGTGATGGCAGAATCTCAGGAGCTTACCGTTTTATTGCTCTATAGAATTTTGCAGCACATTCCAATCATTTATAAAAAAATGACACAAGTCAAAAATATCTTGGAAAGGAGTTATAGAAAGTTAAGTGGAAAGCACTCTGTCAATGAAAGGCAGTTAAAAGAAACGATGATTAGACAGATCGTTCATCAAAGTTGTGCTATTGCTGATCCGGATAAAGCTCTTTCATCCAATGATTCACATTTATTACAAAAATTCCAACGGTTTACTAGTGCAGAAGAATTATCCTCTGAAGATTGGAAGATTTTTTTAAGCCATAAGGGCGATTTTGTATCCCGAGAAAATCATGGGCTACCTGTACTAGAAGAATCTCGAAGAATTCAATCGATCCTGAATGTTTCAATCCCTAGGCGGGTAACCCATATATCACAGCACGATGCAGCTTTACCCCAGCCTGAAGTTGCCCTTCCTCCACCACATCCCGTTAAACATCTTGTAAGAAGAAGCCAATCATACATGGA
>CAYSQP010000006.1:0-12001 GCA_964433285.1 uncultured bacterium
AATCGATTCTGGAAAGGCTTTGTTGCATAATTGTTTAAAATCGGGCTTGTGCCCGTTTTTATCCTTTTATTAAATCTGCTGCTGCAGCGGTATCTAAAATCCAAAGGGCTTTGTGGGTGGCAGTCCCAATCGCTTGAATGGGGTAGGGACCAGGGGATTGGAAAACTTTTGCTACAATCTCCTTTTTGGAAGAGCCAATGACGTAAATAACAATATTAGCAGCTTTATGGATGCCCTCATAAGTGAGGGTCATGCGCCAGCTGTTTTGCTGTGGGACGTAATTGGCAGCAACAAGATGATCTTTGACGGTAAGAGCTTTTGTATTAGGAAATAAGGAAGCAGTATGTCCATCTTCGCCGCAGCCTAGAATAATTAAATCAAATGGCCTGCCTTTCAACGTTTTTTGGATCTCTTTTTCATAAATAAGAGCATTTTTTTCGATATTTTTTTCGGCATGCATGCGATGAATATGGGAAGCTGGAATGGGCAAATGTTTAAAGCCAGCCTCCATGGCCATATGATAATTGCTTTTGGGATCATTGGGGGGGACAGGACGTTCATCCCCCCAGAAGAGAAATACTTTTGTCCAATCAATTTTTTCTTTATAGGGAGGATGGCAAAGAACTTCATAGAGCTCTTTAGGAGTAGAACCGCCGGATAAGACAATGGAAAAATGGCCATGGTCTGCAATGGCTTGCTTGTAAATGGCGATGATATGGTCGATACAGCTGCAAATAGTTGTATCGCGATCCCCCGGGACTATTAGATCCCGTCTTTCGTCCCAGCTTCTAAGAAAGACCATTTTTGAATTCATCGCTTTGGAGTAAATGGAGAAGTTTTAAGAAGTGACTGCTTGTTCCTTTATGGGAAATTTCTCTTACAAGTGACTGACCTGATTCAGCCTTTGCAAATAGATACTTTAAGGGAATAGTGCACTTTTCAAGTGTAGAAAATCGCATGCTAATCTGGTGCGGTAGGGCAAGATCGCGGCCAAATGAATAATGGACCTTATCTTTTGTAATCAATTCTACAGAAACAATGGATCCTGCTTGGACTGTCTCATGTTCCTCAGGGTAGAGCGCGACCTGGACCTTTCCTCCTAGGCGCTCATACTCAATGAAATAATCACCATGATGAGTGCGTGCTTTGATCAATTTCCAATTGAGCTGGCAGGCAATCCAACCTTGTAGGTAGATGGATTGCAATGCGGTATGGCAATAACTGGCTGTTTTGCGTTTATTATAGAAGAGTTGGAGTGTGTCTGTTTTTTTAAGATCTGCCAGTCTTTCTTCGCTGTAAAAAGTAGAAGAGAGCAGATTTCTCCAGCTTTCTATGCGGCCCCAATTAAGATCGGCAATATCGCCATGCAAACTTAAGGCAAGGACTGTTTTTGCAAATTTGGAGAGATTTTCACAACATTCTGAATCGAAAATCAAACGGTCTGCCATTTTTTCAAATTGCTTGAGAAGAGGATCTTCTTTTGTTGGATCATCTGCCCAAATAAGGTAGATCGGTAGATCAGTCAAAAGATGAGGGAGGATAATAAGAGGGACTTTAAGTCTATTTTTCAGGGAGACATCAATCTGGATAAGATCGCATGCAATTTCATACTGGCCTGCAAAAACAACTGACACTTTTGTTTGTAGAAAATCATCTTTAGCCTTTTTGTCGGCTGTAATAAAAAGAACGCGCGCTGGGTACTTTTCAATCACTTTCTCAGCAATTGTACGGATATAATCGGTTCTTTCTGTTTTAGGTGTGTAAAAGATCAGATTAAAAAGGCTGGCGCGCATTTTATTTTCACTTTGGAGTGAATCCCAAATGCGGGTGAGCTCAGATTGGATTTGCGAAGGAGGGACAAGGTTGCCTTCAGTATTCATTATAGAAGTCTCCAGCGTCTTCCATCTTTTTCAATAAGATTATCTGCTGCTTTAGGACCCCATGTTCCAGCAGAATAATTGGGAAAATCAGCAGGTTTTTTCTTTTCCCAATAGTCCAAAATAGGCGTGAGGAGCCACCAAGAATTTTCTACTTCATCTTCACGGGCAAAGAGGGTGCTATCGCCAATAATAAAATCTAAAATCAGCCTTTCGTATGCTTCAGGTGGAGCAATGCCGAAATAGGAGCCGTAGCGGAAGTCCATTTTGACAGGTTGGATTGAAATCCCATGTCCTGGCACCTTACAGTTGATTTTTAAAGAGGTTCCTTCGTCGGGCTGGATACGAATAGCAAGTATATTGGATTCATTGAGCTTTTCAGGGCGTTGGAAAAGCACCTCTGGCGGCCTTTTAAACGCGATTGCAATTTCAGTGGCTTTTTTGGGCAGCCGTTTGCCGCAACGTAAATAAAAAGGGACATCATGCCAGCGCCAATTATCAATAAAAAGCCGCATGGCCACATAAGTCTCTACAGAGGAATTTTTATCCACATTCTGTTCTTCTCTATAGCCAATGACCTCTTCTCCTGAAATAAGCCCTTTGCCATATTGGCCACGCACAACCGATTGTTCTATTTCTTGGGGAGAAAAATGGCGGAGTGCGCGCAGTACTTTTACTTTTTCATCGCGGATGGCATTTGCGCTTAAATTCACAGGTGGTTCCATGGCAACAAGGGAAATTAGCTGCATCATATGGTTTTGCAATACATCGCGAAGCAGGCCTGCCTCTTCAAAAAAGGCGCCTCTTGATCCAATTCCGATATCTTCGGCCACCGTAATCTGTACATGATCGATATAATGGTTATTCCAAAGCGGCTCAAAAAGGGAATTTGCAAAACGGAAAACAAGGAGATTTTGAACGGTCTCTTTTCCTAAATAATGGTCGATGCGAAAAATCTGATCTTCATGTAGAAATTGGGTGAGCTCTTTTTGGAGAGTTAAAGCTGTACTTAGATCATGGCCAAAGGGTTTTTCAATAATGACGCGCGACCATTTATCTGTCACTTTATTTTGATCATAGATCAATCCATGCTGATGGAGCTTTTCACAGATGAGTGTGAAATACTTAGGTTGAGTAGAAAGATAGAAAGCACGATTGCCTTTTGTGCCTAAACTGCCGTCAAGCTGGTTTAAAAATTCAGCCAGTCGCTCATATCCATCATCTTCATGGAATTCAGAGCGATGATAAAAAATATATTCTTTAAATGTTTTCCAGATAGATTCGTCAATGGGTTTGATCCGGGAATATTCGTTAATCGCATCATGCATCTCTTTGCGGAATTGCTCATTTGATTTATCTCTGCGCGCAAAGGCAACGCACGCAAACTGATTGGGAAGCTGACCCTCTCTAGTTAAATTATAAATAGCAGGGAGCAGTTTTCGTGCGGTGAGATCGCCGGTTGCGCCAAAGATCACTAGAATACAGGGGTTGATAAAACGGGAAGAGATGCCCGCTTCTTCAAGCGGATGTAAAAGAGTATCTATCATGTTTCCATTTTATAAAGAAAAGAGGGCGAAAGCAAGGGACTTTGTTGCATAATTGTTTAAAATCGGGCACAAGCCCGATTTTAAAGGAAAAAATCAAGAAGAGAAAAGGCTCCATAGACAGTCGGGACGCGCCAAGCGCATCCCACTGCTTCAGCTATCCAAAGTCTATTTACGCCTTTTTTCTTCTCTGTTTTTTCCTAAAATCGGGCACAAGCCCCCGATTTTAAACATAGCTAAAGTCGCTTTGCTCATGTTATTTTAAAAGTCGAGTCGGGCTTTAATAGTTAAGCCTTGCAGGCCTAAAGTACTATTATCAGATTCTGTAGAGTAGGTGCGGACAAATTGATTCTGGAATAGCCAAATCTGATTTTCCCAACCTGCGTCGAAGGCAAAATGGAAATCATTGCACTCCGTCCACCACTCAAATCTCAAACCTAGCATCCACTCAAATACAGGTGCAAAGGTAAAAAAATCATTTTTGATATGGACATTACTCGATGTCTGATGCGTAGTTTCAAATTGAAGAAAATCAAAACGTTTAGCATTGAAATGTTCCCAGAGGCCTGTTATGGCGACATCGCCAAAAATGGAAAAAAGTCGAGCAAGATGCCATGCGGTATCAACCCCAGCGCGCACGCCAATGCCCCAATTACTGAATTTATTATTCATCGTCTTCGTTTGGAGGGTCGAGGTAATAACTCCTTGGGTAGTAAGGTTTCTATCAAATGTAACAGTGAGTTTCTGTTTTTGCCATTCTCCTTTTAATCCAACATGCGGCCTTAAAGTCAGCCTGCGGCTGATATAAAAATTGCGTCCCAATTCAAGATCGACCACATTGAAATCTAGTTTCCATTTCCCTTGCACTCTTTGAAACGTAGGAGATTGCACAACAGAAACAGAGGGAGTGGCCAAAGTATTTGCTATAGCAGCGGCAACAAACTGAGGAGCGCCGTTAACGCCCCAGAAGTTATCAAAAAGCACAACTCCACTAACACCGGCAGGTCCACCAATCGATGCAATCGGGTTATCGGTTGTTACCACTGATTTCGATGTATTGCCTGGATTTAAACGAAACCAGGTGTATTCAGCGTAGACATCCCAGCCATCATGGCAAAAATCAAGTCCAATGCCCGCTTTAAAGCCTGGACGCCATTTTGTAGCAGGACGAATCACCTTTCCAGTGCTAGTCGAGGGGATCTCTGTCGATCCAAAACTTTCAAAACCGCTTGTTGTTGCAAAAGAGGTGCCTTGCTCGCGTGCTGTCCAATAAGTAAAGTCTGCTGTGATATAAACACCCTGCCCATCCATCACACAGGGGCCGCCAAGCGGAGTAATCATCTCAGTTGGAGGGCACACATTGCAATAGCAACAATCTTCTACAATGGGAGGGCAGCACACGGGCCCTGCCATGCTGCCATCATTCAAATTAGATGTGCGCAACATCTGCCTTTGCTGATCTTGGCTTTGGGTGAGCTGTCTTCTCGGGCGCTGTTTCTGTTTTGGTGGAATTTCGTCATTGAGCTCTTCATCGAAATAACTTTCTTCTTCATCGTCGTAATAGAGATTGCTTGAATCTGCATACAAATTGCTGCATAGAAGAGCGCACGACAACATCCAAAATTTAGATGATTTCATTTCCAAGCTCCTTTTTGAAGGAGCAATGTTAAAAGAAAAAAGAAATTGTTTTCTAGGAAATTTTATTGAGATAGGTTCTTACTATCGAGGAAGTTTTGCAAGATAAGAGCTGCAGCGCTTTTATCTAAGAGAAGTTTCTGATTTTTTCTGGAAATATTGGCTTCTTTAAAAGCGCGTTGCACTTGAAGAGAAGAGAGTCTTTCATCCCAGAAAATGATATCGATATTTAAAAGCGCTTTAAGACAAGCAGCAAACTCTCTTACTTTGCCAGACATAGGACTCTCTTTTCCATTTAAATGAAGAGGCAGTCCAATCACAATACTATGCAAGGGTCCATGGCATGAAAGTTCTTGCGCAAGAAGTTCTGCTGTTTTTTGCACATTTTTTTCTGTTTGCACTGTTTTCAAAGGAAAAGCCAGAATATGGCGTGCATCTGAAAGGGCAAGTCCAATACGTGCAAGACCGAAATCAATGCCTACGATTTTACCCATTTCTTTTTCTCTTAATAACAGCACGGATAAATTCGCGAAAAAGAGGATGTGCAGCAGTTGGTTTGGATTTAAATTCTGGATGGAACTGGACGCCGAGCATCCAAGGATGGTCGCGCAGCTCTGCAATTTCGCAAAGCTCATCATTTTCTAATGTCCCAGAAAGAATAAGCCCCTCTTTTTCACACCGCTCTTTGAATGTGTTATTAAATTCATAGCGGTGGCGATGTCTTTCTGAAATAGTATGTGTCTGATAAGCCTCTTTTGCTTTAGTCCCATTTTTAATCACGCACTGATGGGCGCCAAGCCGCATCGTACCGCCTTTATTTTTCACATTTTTTTGCTCACTCAAAAGACTAATGATCGGATGGGGAGTAGCAGGATCCATTTCAGTGCTATTGGCATCTTTAAGTCCTAAGATATGGCGTGCAAATTCCACACACATCACCTGCATTCCTAAGCAGAGACCAAAATAGGGGATCTTATTTTGACGGCAATATTGAGCCGTTAAAATTTTGCCCATCCAACCGCGCTCACCAAAGCCTCCTGGGACAAGATAACCATCACAACCGCCAATGATTTTTTCCACATCTTTTTCGCTTAAGATTTTATCTGATTCAAACCCTTTGATTTCCACTTCCACATCATTTTCAATCCCACCATGGCAAAGTGCTTCGAAAACAGATTTGTATGCATCTTTGTGCTGAACATATTTTCCTACAACGCCAATACAGATTTTTTCTTTAGGACGTCTGATTTTTTCTAGCATTTCCTCCCATTTTTTTAAATCGGCTTTGCCCTGCGGTAAATGGAGAAGAGTACAAATCTTTTGGTCTAACTGTTGCTTATGAAGAAATAGAGGAACTTCATAAATGCTATAAGCCACATCAACAAGATCGATCACAGCCTCTTTGGGAACGTTGCAAAAAAGGCTGATCTTATCTTTTTTATCCTCAGGAAGACTTTGCGTGCAACGACATACAATCATATCGGGCATAACCCCGATCTCGCGCAGTACTTGAACAGAGTGTTGGGTTGGTTTTGTCTTAAATTCACCGGCTGCCTCTAAAAAGGGGACGTAGGTCAGATGAATATTAATGCAATCTTTGGGCCTTTCATAACGGAATTGGCGGATGGCTTCTAAAAATGGAAGGGATTCAATATCGCCTACTGTTCCACCAATTTCTACGAGCACAATATCAGTTAAGGTTTGTTGGGTCGCAGCATTTCGAATTCTCTGTTTAATTTCATCGGTCACATGGGGAATAAATTGGACTGTTTTACCCAAATAATCGCCCCGCCTTTCCTTTTTAATCACCGCATCATAGATCTGACCAGAGGTGATATTAGACGCGCGGCAAAGAGGGGAATTAGTATAGCGAAAATAATGGCCTAAGTCCAAGTCGGTTTCAGCCCCGTCATCAGTGACATAGACTTCGCCATGCTCAAAAGGATTCATTGTTCCTGGATCAACATTGAGGTAGGGGTCTAATTTCAATAAAGAAACCTTTAGGCCCCGATTTTCAAGAAGCATTGCGATCGAACCAGAGGTCAACCCTTTGCCTAAAGAAGAAATCACACCACCTGTAATAAAAATATATTTTGGTTCCATTTCTCTTTCCCCGCGTAATACCTCATTGTAATAGGAATTAATGAAAAATTCAATCTTCAAACCACTTGTGTATAAAGGATTATTTCATTAGATTTTAGGCAAATTCATCTGGAGAAGATTATGGCTGTTAGCCTTTTTCAAATTTTTTCTATTGGAATTGGCCCATCAAGCTCGCATACCGTTGGACCTATGCGGGCTGCGCTTGCATTTATCTTAGGGATAGAGAAAAACGAAAGGTTACATGAAGTTGCTGCAGTTAGAGTTGAACTTTTTGGCTCTTTAGCAATGACAGGCAAAGGGCATGGAACAGATGCTGCCGTCCTCCTTGGGTTAGAAGGACAGACGCCTGAAGCGATTGACCCCAATATTGTAGATAGCCGTTTTTTGGAAATCACAGAGACAGGTTCCCTACTTCTGCTTGGAAAAAAGAAAGTGGCCTTTCATATACATACCGATCTTCTATTCCATAAAGGCCAGCGCCTTCCTTACCATTCCAATGCGATGCGTTTTAAAGCCTTTGATTCTGAAGGGAGAGAGCTTGTTGCACAAATCTATTATTCTACAGGCGGCGGTTTTATTGTTGACCATGAGCAGATTTTTTCACCTCCCGTGCGAGATGCTGAAGATGTCCTTCCCCATCCTTTCAAAACCTGTGATGAGCTACTTGCTATTTGTACCCATGAAAAGAAAATGATTTATGAAATCATGATGGAAAATGAGATGGCTTGGCGCAAAGAAGAGGAAGTACGTGCAGGTATTTTAAAGATTTGGGAAGTGATGCAAAAGTGTGTGAAGCGCGGGATAGAGCAAGAAGGGATTTTACCTGGCGGCTTAAATGTGCGAAGGCGTGCTAAGCCTCTCTATGAGCAACTTTCTAAAAAGGAAAATGCACGAAAGAAAGATCCTTCTATAGTGCTAGATTGGGTGAGCCTTTTTGCCTTGGCGGTCAATGAAGAAAATGCAGCCAAAGGAAGAGTGGTGACAGCTCCAACAAATGGAGCTGCCGGTATTATTCCAGCTGTGCTCCATTACTATGTGAAATTCACCGAAAACCCAACGCAAGAAGGCATTATTCAATTCTTCTTAACAGCAGCTGCGATTGCTATTCTATACAAAGAAGGCGCATCACTGGCAGCAGCTGAAATGGGATGCCAAGGAGAGGTGGGCGTGGCTTGTTCTATGGCAGCTGGAGCTTTAGCGGCAGCACTTGGTGGAACTAATCAGCAAATTGAAAATGCCGCAGAGATTGGGATGGAGCACCATTTGGGTCTTACGTGCGATCCTGTTGCCGGGCTAGTGCAGATCCCTTGCATTGAACGCAATACAATGGGATCGCTTAAAGCCATCAACGCAGCGCGTCTTGCTTTGCATGGTGATGGCCAGCATGTGGTATCGTTAGATCAAGTGATTCGAGCCATGCGACAAACAGGCGAGGATATGAAACATATTTATAAAGAGACCTCTGAAGGAGGTCTTGCGGTTCAAGTCAATGCAGCCATTGTCGAATGTTAAGAGTATTATGATAAGCCGTTTGCAAGAACTTAGAGAAAAATATGTTCCCAAACTTCCCAAGATCTTACACCACTTAAAACGACTCCAATTTGAAACAAAAGAAACAACTTCTGCAGTGAAACATGTAGAAGAGCTTAAGAAAATATTTCCCAAAACATTTGGGAGAAAACTTGTGAGTGCCAAAGAAGGCAGCGAGCGGACTACTGGCCCGCTTAAAGTAGGTGTTGTCTTTTCAGGTGGACAAGCGTCTGGCGGACATAATGTTATTGCAGGCCTTTTAGATGCTCTTATCGCTTTAAATTCCCAAAGCCAGCTTTTTGGTTTTTTAGCTGGTCCCAGTGGCATTATCGAAGGCAATTTTACTGAAATCACACAAAAAACAGTCGCTCCTTATCGCAATCAAGGCGGCTTTGATCTGATTGGGTCTGGACGCACTAAAATAGAAACTGATGAGCAGCTTGCTGCAGCGCTTAAAAATATGCAAAAAATGCAATTAGATGGACTTGTGGTTATTGGGGGCGATGATTCTAATACCAATGCTGCTATTTTAGCTGAGTATTTTCTGCAAAATAGATGCAATACTAGTGTTGTTGGCGTACCTAAAACGATCGATGGCGATTTAAAAAATGCGCATGTGGCAACCTCTTTTGGTTTTGATACCGCTTGCAAAGTCTACTCTGAAATGATCGGCAATATTGCACGGGATGCTCTTTCTGCAAAAAAGTATACCCATTTTATCAAACTGATGGGTCGCTCAGCTTCTCATATCGCACTTGAATGTGCCCTTTCTACTCATCCCAATATGACACTGATTGGAGAAGAGGTGTTTGCGATGCGGAAAACATTGGATAAGATCACAAATGAGATTTGTGATCTGATTTCCAAGCGAGCAGAGGCAGGTAAAAATTATGGCGTGGTCTTGATCCCCGAAGGATTGATCGAATTTATCCCCGAGATGGGCATGCTGATTAGCGAGCTCAATAAGCTTGGGGCAAATCAACTTTTGAGCCCACAGGATGCTGCACACAAATTGCAAGCAGAGTCTAGACGCTGTTTTGAAGCTCTTCCTGTGGAGATCCAAAAGCAGCTTTTATTGGAAAGAGACCCGCATGGCAATGTGCAAGTTTCTCTTATTGATACAGAACAGCTTCTCATGTATACGGTAAAAAAAGAGCTAGATAAAAGAAAAAAAGAGGGAAATTTTAAGGGCAAATTTGCTGCCATAAACCATTTTTTTGGTTATGAAGGACGAGCAGGCTTTCCTTCTAACTTTGATGCCCACTATTGCACTGCTTTAGGGTATGCGGCGGCACTACTTGTCAATGAAAAGCTAACAGGTTATATGGCGTGCATCGAACATCTTGAAAAAGAAGTGGAACGGTGGACGATTGCAGGATTGCCGATCACAATGCTGATGAATATGGAGACAAGAAAAGGAAAAGAAAAGCCGGTGATCCAAAAAGCCCTTGTTGACTTGAAAGGAAAGCCTTTTGCTTATTTCAATATGCATCGAGATAGCTGGGCAGTCCAAGACCATTTCTGCTTTCCTGGTCCAATGCAATTTTTTGGTGATTTAAGGATCACAGATACAGTGCCGCTCACAATGGTTTTGGAGAAAGAAAATGGCGCGCTACATCAATCCTCATAAAAATGACCATAGGCGCAACCTTTGGCATTTTCTGCTTTGGCGAGTAGGTTATTATGATGATAAACGACGAGGAGAGCTAGACCCCCGTTTTGTTTTTCCCCGTTTTCCCTCTGCATTTGATCCTAATAAACCTTATCTAGTCTGGATAAATCATAGCTCTTTTTTTATCTCTTTAAATGGACAGAATTTTTTGACCGATCCTATTTGGTGCCAGCGTCCTTCCCCCGTTGGTTTTTGCGGGCCTAAAAGAAAGCATCCTCCAGGGATCAAATTAGAAGAATTGCCCAAAATCGATTATGTGCTCATTAGCCATGATCATTATGATCATCTTGATAAAGCAAGTGTGAAAAAACTCTCTCATCTATTTCCCCACATTTATTGGATCGTGCCAAAGGGAGTGAAAAATTGGTTTTTAAGAGAGAAAATTTTTAAAGTAGCCGAATATGATTGGTGGGAAGAGAGGCTTTTTTCTTCCCATCTTAAAATCACCGCAGTGCCTGCGCAACATTTTTCAGGGCGGCGCCTTTATGATCTTAATAAAACCCTATGGGCAGGATGGGTCGTTGAAGATAAGCAGCTGAATAAACGGTTTTATTTTGTAGGAGATACCGGTTATAACGAGCATGATTTTAAAAACATTGGGGAGGCTTGGGGATCCTTTGATTTAAGTTTAATTCCCATTGGTTCCTATGTGCCGCGTCGCTTTATGTCGCCGGTCCATATTGAACCAAAAGATGCGGTGCGGATCCACCAAGAAGTGGGCTCAAAACTCAGTATTGGCATGCATTGGAAAACATTTCGCCTTTCCGATGAGCCAATAATGCAGCCGCCTTATGACCTTTACCTTTCTCTTCAAGAAAACAAGATAGAACCTTCCCAATTTCGAGTGATTGAACCTGGAGTTAAACTCAATTGGTAATCTTCATCAAAACAAGAATCTGGCTGTACAAGGAAGAAAAACGGGTGCGCCGCTTTTTTTATTGGCATGAAAGGTTCAAAGAGATTGATCGCAAACTATTTGCCGCCTATAGCTTTAAAAATCCCTATCAGATCAGCAGGAAGCATCTCCAAAAACAAAAAGCAAAAGAGATCCACACCTATGGCGAAACGCCGCTGACTACCATGCGGCAGATTGTGCAAGAGTGCGGCATTAGAGCTGACGATTATATCGTAGAGATGGGGGCAGGGCGTGGCAGAACCTCTTTTTTCTTAAATGAATATGTAGGCTGCAAAGTCCATGCGATAGAAAGAATTCCAGAATTTGTTAATACCGCGCAAACAATTGCTAAAAGCGCTGGCTGCAAAAATATCCAGTTTTCTTGTGCTAATATGGTTGAAGTTGATTTGAAGTCGCAATCGACGGTTGTTTATCTCTACGGATCTGCGTTAAGTGACTTAGAAATTGAAGGATTGATTCACAACTTTGAGCAACTATCTCCCAGCACAAAAATCATTACTGTCAGCTATCCTTTGAGTGACTATTCGAAAAAATTTGCTACAATCAAGCAATTTTTTGCTCCCTTTCCTTGGGGAATGGCAGATGTCTATTTAAATCAGAAAATTGAACCGATACCCACATTTATACCCACATAATACCCAAATCAAGGATTTTAAGTTTTTTTTAATAACGTGCCCGTGCCCGTGTGCGTGCCCGTGCCCGGCTAATTCGAAAGAAAGGTTTG
>CAYSQP010000007.1:0-10890 GCA_964433285.1 uncultured bacterium
CTCTTTGGATAGCTGAAGCAGTGGGACTTGCGAAGCAAAGTCCCGACTGTCTATGACGCCTTTTTTCTTAGGATAATTCTTTAAATTCTTCCCTATTTTAATCATTCAAGAAATTGATTTTCATGTATGCTGTATGGTTAAGATGGGTATGTTTGAGCAAGTTGGTCTATCTCCACCAGATGCGATCTTTGGGCTTGTTAAAGCATTCCAGCTAGACCCTAGACCCAATAAAGTTAACCTCCTTGTCGGCTTTTATAAAACAGAAGAATCGACTACCCCCATCCTAAATTGTGTCAAAAAAGCAGAATCCTCTCTTTTTGAAAAAGAGAAAAATAAAGAGTACCTCCCCATTGATGGAAGTCCTGCTTGTATTGAAAAAATCGGTCTTTTGATTTTTGGAGAGCAGCTGTGGAAAAAATCCAAGGATAGCATTTGTGGTGCCCAAACAGTTGGTGGCACCGGCGCTTTGCGCATCTTAAGTGATTTTTTAAAAAAAGAGCTCACAAATGAGATTTGGCTCTCTGACCCCACATGGCCTAATCACTATAATATCTTCACATTTGCTGGACTGCGTATACAAAAATATCCCTACTATAACAAACAGAAACACACGCTGATTTTTGATGAAATGATGGCCTGCTTGCGTACTTTGCCAGCCAAAAGCGTGGTCTTATTGCATGCTAATTGTCATAATCCAACAGGATTTGATCTCTCTTTGCAACAGTGGAAGGAGCTCTCTTCATTGATGCTGGATAAAGGACTTTTTCCTTTTTTTGATCTAGCCTATCAAGGCTTTGGGGAAGGTATCGATAAAGATGCTCAAGCAGTGCGTTATTTCTTAGAGCAGGGGCACGAAATGGCTATTGCCTACTCCTGTGCGAAAAATTTTTCTCTTTATGGCGAACGGGTTGGTGCTCTCTATTTTGTCTGCCAAAGCAATAGAGAAGAGATCCAAAGTCAGATCAAAGCCATCATCCGCGCTAATTACTCCAATCCACCCATCCATGGGGCAGCACTTGTGACAACTATATTAGATTCTTCTGAACTAAAAAAAGAGTGGCTTCAGGATCTTGAAAAAATGCGCAGCCGCATCCAAGAGATGCGCACACGGTTTATTGCAACGCTACTTTCTTGCCAATTTCCTTACGACACAGCATTTATGCAGAATGCAAAAGGTCTTTTTTGCTACTCTGGCCTAAATCAAAAGCAAGTAGAGAGGCTTATCGCTGATTATGGGATTTATCTGCCCAGTGATGGAAGAGTGAATATAACAAGCTTAAATCACTCTAATTTAGACTATGTTGTAAATGCAATGGCCCGTGTGACTTCAAATGGCAAGAAGAGTTAATTATAAGCCCTATTTTTTCTTACTTAGTTTTCTTTTTTTACTCTTCAGCTTTTCTAAAGAAGAAGCAGGAAGGATGCGAACAGCTGCTATTGGGTGTATTTCCCCTTGCTGGACATCGATCGATTTTTTCAAATGCTCACTGATCTCTTTTCTTTCACTTCCCCCTTTAAAAGGCAAGGCTGTCTCTTTAAAAAAAGAGATGGAAAAACTAAATCTAGAAAATTTAGCACTGAAAAATCAGATTGAATATTTACATAGCTATTTGCTCTTTGAAGACCGTTTAGAAGAAAGATGGCAGCGTTACAAAGAGCTCTCAAGATCTAGTGAAGAAGGTGCCTGGAAAGCTTTCTTCAAAAGAAGAGCAGAAAATCTCTGTGAAAATCTTGAGCTACAATTCCAAGCATTGCCTGCGAAAGTGATCTTTCGCGAACCTATTTCCTGGAGTAGCAGCCTCTGGTTGAATGTGGGAGAAAAAGAGAATCAAGCCATAGGAAAAAAACGCATTGCCAAAAACAGTCCGGTTGTAAGTGGTAATTGCATTGTGGGGCTTGTCGAAGAAGTGAAAGAGTATAAATGCCGCGTCCGCTTAATCACTGATCCAGGACTTATTTGTTCCGTGCGCGCCACCCGTGGTGGTGAGCAGGATCGTCTACTCATACAGCAAATCGATGCTCTTTTTGCCCATTTGAGCTTGCGTGAAGATTTGCAAGGGCAGTGGACACAAGATCTTCTCAATCTGAAAAACCTTTTAAATCCTGAAGCCAAAGAAGAGTATATGGCCAAAGGAGAACTCTCCGGAACAGGACGGGCTCTTTTTCGATCCCATTTTGGCATTTTGAAAGGCGTTGGATTTAACTATGATTTTGCAGATGAAGAAGGGCCTGCCAGAGATCTACGCACCGGCTGCCCCGCAGATGCCACAAATGGCCCGGCCTATCTTTTAAAAGTCGGCGATCTTTTAGTTACAACAGGCATGGATGGAATATTTCCGCGCGATTTTAAAGTTGCTTTTGTGACAAAAATCATGCCCCTGCGCGAAGGAGGCTGCTCTTACGAAATCGAAGCGCGCTCTCTGATTGAAAATATCCAAGAAATTAAAGATGTTTTTATACTTCCTCCACTTTCACCCTCTTAAAATAGTTTTTATTTCGTCTTATGTTTACGTTTTGACAAAATCTCTGAATAGCGCGTATAATAACCGGTGAGTTACAAACTCTTTTAAAATTTTATTAGGAGATCTTATGAAAAAGTACATCGGCGGTCTATTTGCACTGCTTACTTCTTTGACAATGGTATCTGCATATGCAGCAGAAGGATGCTGTGGTGGATGTGGAAAAGGCAAAGTAATGGCTTCTGCTGCCAATACTGCTGCGCCTGTAGTTTCTAAAACTGCTCCAGCAACACCAGCTGCAACTACACCTAGTTCTGCTGCTGTAGCTAAAGCTCCTGTGATTGCAAAAGAAGATGCAAAAAAAGCTCTTGCTCCACAAGAGAATGTTTCAGAAGATGATTCTGAAGACGACGAGTAATCTTTCAAAAAGGCTCTACTCCAAAAGGTAGAGCCTTTTTTCAATTTCTTTCTTTACACTTTTTAAATTAAATCCTTCCCCAAATGCCTCTTTATAGGTCTTTTTTCGCGCTTTTGAAAAACGATCTCGCTGTTCAATTTTTTCAATCGAAGCACCACAGCGACGCAGCGCAGTTTGTTCTTTAGACGGTAGAAAATAAAGCGGCCGATCATAGTATAAAAAGTCATAACCAATAGAAGAGTAGTCACCGATATAAATATCAGTCCGCTCAAGGAGCGGATAGATAGCAGGAAAATCCTTTAAAACAAAAACTCCTTTTTTATTTTCATAATGTGAAATGAGTCGATGGAAATGGGCAGGTCGATTCTCTTCCAAAAGGGGGTGGGGTTTAATGAGCAAATGAAAGCGGGGCATAAGCTTCTCAACCAATAGGGCAGTACTATCAAAAAAAGAGGTCGGGCTTTTTTCTGTATCCCATGTGGGGGCATATAGAGCTATTGGTTTAGTGCCATCAAAATGGGAAAACACCTTGGTTTCTGCTAAATGATCCAAGTGGGCTTTATTTTTTTGATAAAAAGCAAGGCGCAAGTTACCTGTTTTAATGAGATGTCTAGCACCTGTTTTTTTTAATCGCCTATGCATTTGATCACCGTAGGCTAGTGCACAATCATAGCCCAAAGGGATCTGTGCGACTATTGCCTCTTTATCTGAATTACCATGGGGGCAAAAAACAAGGCGCATCTTTTTCTGATAAAAGAACTGGAAAAGCGGCAAAAGCTCTAACGCCCAAAATTTCCCACACTGATAAATCAGGTCAAAATGGGAGGCTAAATAATCCAGTGTCAGCTCAGAAAGTGGTCGATAAATAAGCTGAAATTGGGGGTAAAATTCTTGCGCCATTTCATACGTTGAAAGCTCTGTTACAATCAAGGGAATATCCATGAGCCATGCAATGACCCCTAAATGGTCAAGATGGGTGCTTGGGCCTGTGCTAATGGCAACTGCGCGCAGCTTTTTGGATGTCTTGCTTAAGGGCTTTAAAACTTTTTGGTTTGCCGAAGGCATATTCATACATCTGCTCTTGTACTCTGCTTTTATTCACAGAGCTTCTTTCTATCTTATCATAAATGGCAGCATATTCCTCTTTTTCAATCACAACCCCACTTTGTGCCAAGTAAAAGCTTAAGTCCGAGTCACAGTCCCGCCTATTTTCATTCAAGAAAAACAGAGGTCGTCTAAAAGCTAAAAAATCATAGCCAATCGATGACATATCTCCAATATAGACATCAGCTGCATCTAAGAGAGGATAAACCGGCGGAAAATCATCTAAAAATAGAATATTGGACCTCTCTTTATAATATGCTTTCTGCCCTTCGATTAAGTCAGCTTGCTGTTTTAATAAGTTGGGGTGGGGCTTTACGATCAATGCGTAATGATTAGGGAGCTTTTCTAAAAGAAGAGAAGAGGCAGATAAATAGGAAGAGGATCCTTCCTGATCCTGCCAGGTAGGTGCATAAAGCAGGATTTTTTGAGGCCTAGTTTTAAAAAAGGATAAAATTTCTTCCTGGACAAGCTTTTTGTAAAAAGCGCAATTTTGTTTGTAAAAACGATAGCGAAAATTGCCTGTAAGGACCACTGTTTTTAATCTGTCTAGCACCTGCTTTTGCGCAAGGAAATCAACCATCTGTTTCCCATAGACAAGGAGATTCTTTTCATTTTTGAGTGCTTCCATAAATAGACTATTTCTTCCTTTATCTGAATTGCCATGGGGCACCCAAATAGTATGCAGAAATTTATTTAAAAGCTGCTGCTGTAAAAAAAATATTTCATCAAAGAGAGGTCTTGGAAGACAAGTAAAAATTAATCTATAATGATCAATGATTTCTTCTGGTAGACATTGAATAACAGAGAGCTTGGGGTAATATTTTGTGGCTATCTGCTTGATCTTTTCATCTGTGACAATCAGTGGAATAGCTAAAATCGCACAAAGTGTCCCAAGGTGATCGAGGTAGTGGCTATCATCGCCGTATATTAGACCAGCAGATTTCATAATCTCTGTATAATAAAAAATTTCTTATTTCTACATAATTATTTTATATACTAAAATTATAGTTGATTGTGTTAAAATACTTATACTAAAAAAATTAAAATGAGGTAATTAATATGGCTTTTCTTATCCCTGCAGCTGGACAAGCTGCCGCTTGGGCATTTGGCAGTGCTGCCACCGTAGCTGGCCTCAGAATAGCATCTAATTTGATAAATGGTAGTCCTTCAAATGGAAAACTTGATGCATCCACAGAAGATTTAGTCGAACTTGCAAAAAAAAATGAGTTGCGCGGACGATGCTACGGTCGGGAAACAATTTTAACACGCATCATCGCCAATCTTGGCACAAAACGAGGTTTTTTTATTCTGGCCGGTCCCGCGGGCGCTGGTAAAACAGCTCTTGTTGAAGAAGTTGCCTACCGCATCGCAGAAGGAAAAATTGCAACATTAAGAGGGGCAAGAGTCATGCGCCTTATTCAGCAACGCGTCCGTCCCCAAGCTGGCCTTTTAGGACATTGTAAGGAACTAGTATTTGGTTCAGTCGAAAATGCCATAGAAAGTCTGATTGCAGATTTACAAAAATCCAATGGGCAATCAAATAAATCAGCAACTATTTTATTTATCGATGAAATTCAGGACATTTTACTAGAAAGACCCGCTATTTTAGACAAACATAAAGAAAGTCTAGACCAGTATGGCGTAATTATCATAGGAGCAACAACAGATGAAACTTTGGTCACTAATTTGACGAAATTTGATCCTGCTTTAGAACGTAGACTCACAGAAATTAGAGTTCCTGCGATGACTGCTGAAGAGACACTGATCGCTCTTTCCCAAAACAGAACAATTGATCCTAAAACGATCTATGCGATCGTCTATTTATCTGATTATTCGATCCATGCAAGAAAAAATTTTCCCGATAAGGCAATCAAATTTTTGGATGAGGTCCACGCTTTTGCGAAAAATAGTCAGATTGAAACTATTAATGCAGAGACTGTTATTCAATATTTGTGCCAAACCTCAGCGATTCGCAATAAACAGGAGCTTGCAACAAAATTACGAAATATCGTGAAGACACAATCCGAACAAGTCACGCAAGAAAACTCATTTTTTAAAGAACATTTTAGTCTTTTAGATCCTAGAAACAGAGTTCCCATGATAGAACAGTTTAGTCACCATTTACGCCATTTCATGAAAGCACATTCTCTTTGCATCGCTTCTACAAATTCTGAAATGTTTCTTAGATGTGCAGTTGCATGCCTTTCTTCTCCACAGACACCTATCTATCGCATTTCGCTCAATTTTAAAGGAAATATCCAACTTTTAAAAAGAGAACTTTCAAAATTAGAAAATGCCACTCTTTTATTAGAAGATGTCACAGAAGATGCACTACGCGCTTTGCATGATCATTTTCCTTCTGCACCTTCTTCTTTACCTATTCCACCTTCAGTTGCAACAACAGTCAACCATTTTATAAATAGTGAACTTGGAACTACTTTGACGCAGTATGGGCGTGAATTAGGTTTCATAAAACCCGAGCCGCAACAACAAAATTCCTCTTTAGTACCACAGCAAGATCTTTCGATGATACAAGCGCTAAAAGCAGATTGGATTTCAAAAGGAAAACCTTGTATTATTGCTGCCCTTCCTACAGCACAAGCGGCCATCCAAAGTAATCGGAATGTTTTAAGGTTTCCTCAAGCGCATCTTTCTGTTATCGATACAATTAATTGGCTATCTGCAGAGGCGCATGTGCACAGTAGCATCGAGTTAAACTGGATAGAAAAACTGGTCTATTTAAGTTACGAGCTCTGGGAAAAAAGTGGCGCAGCCTCCCCTGTAGATTTTGCCTACGTTTGTTTTCAGGTGGCTTCTCGTTTACCATTAATACCAGGGTGGGCCAATCGGTTGATTTGCCAGTCACTTGAACAAGTTTCCAATCATCTAATCCCGTTTGAAGAAGCTCAAAGAGCCCTTGAAAAAATTTCTCATGTAGGCAATCACTTTGAACAAAGAGCTCATTTAAGAAATTTTTCAGAGAAATTAACGCATTTAGTAGATGAAATGGAGCCATCCTCTATTTTAAAAATTGAAGAATCAGAAAAAGTCAAAAGAGAATACCTTGCCTTTTTGATTGAACAGCATATTAAAACAAATGGTAACCCCTTTGTGGTCCATTTTACGCAAATAAAAAGCTGCTTTCAAACAGCGGCATGCCGTAATGCTTATTTAGAAAAAATAGCTCGTCTTGCTGAGCGCCAAACGCCTGTTTTAATCATTGACAAAGAAGATTTAACGCATAGGCCAGACAAGTATTCTATGATCTGTTTTGTATCTCCAGAATCTGTTGCTTTAGAAGATGAAAGAGAGCAGCCCTCTTTAGTTGGCCAAATCATGCAACACTTGGGAGCTGCTGATGCACCTGTCCGACCAGCGCGCTCTATCCCCTGGATTGATACAGTTCCTTCTGTGCAATTTAAATCTCCTACTTTTACCAAAACGCAATTCGATCTCTTTTTCCAAGATTTAATCAATCAAAATATGAAACTGTTAAATTTAAACAATGCACAAAAAGAGCAATTAAGAATGCCAGCAGATACATTAAAAAGAGGCTACTACTTGCTCTATACCCAAAGTAAGCCTTTCACTCTTAATAGAATTGCAGGAGTATTAGAACGGGATTTCGCAGTATTAATTGGGACAGCAAATGTCGATATGGGCAAAACAATCGAGCATTTTCTAACGAGATATGGAAATCTGTGCAGTATCAGCAAAGAAGATATTCTTTATGAAATTGATCCTTCTTTAGTCAGTAATCTCTACAAATTAAAACGGCTTGTGACCAAAGTAGTCTCTTTTGTGGCACGCATTGTGATTGCTCCCTTTGTCTTTGTTTGGAAAGAACTAGGAGCTGGCATTAAAAGTTCTATCAGTTGGCTATCTGGCAGTATGATCTTTAATTTTGTACGCAGGTATCTGCTGCCAATATAACGGTGGATTTGCGGTGGGGTAACTGGGCCACTGAAAATAGATCCTCTAAAGAGAGTTCCACCAGTGTAAAACGAGATGCGAGTTCAGCTTTTAAGCGCTCGAAAAAATGGTCTTTACTTGGAAGATAGTCAGAAAGCCGGCACATAAAATCGGTATGCGCTCTTCCTTTGCGGTATTGCGGTGTCTTGGCTGGATAGAGTAGATAATCCATCTTTTCTTCTTTATAATCCCAGAGAAATGTGGTGTGTTGCAAAGAGCGCTCTTTGCGTAAATATTGGGCATTGCCAGCACACTTGCGCTCTCCAATCACATAATCGTTTTCTTTTAAATGAAATTGGGGGATCTCCCATGCTTTTTGGTAGATCGATTCGCCAAACCGTAATAATTGCTCTGGAGTCTCTTTTTTTTGGCAGATCAAGGAGACAAAGAGGGTATCTTCATCGACAACAACTGTTCCACCGCCACTAAAGCGTTGAATAATAGGGAGAGGTTGTTGCGCCTGTTTCTGGGGGTCGACAAGCTGTTTCACCTGCCCAGAAATACCCATCACAATGGCAGGAGATGCGCCCTCGTTTAAAATGCAAAAATTGCGGTTATCACAGCGCAACAGCGCTTCTTCTAGCTGAAGCTGCTGATAGATCGGATAGTTTTTTAAATGGAGTAGATAAAATGTCATGTTCTAAATTTTTTAATAGCCACCATTAAGATTGTAATATCGGCAGGAGAAACACCAGAGATGCGGGACGCTTGGCCTAAGCTGCAAGGCCGCACTCTTTGCAACTTTTCACGCGCTTCATTTCTCAGCCCAACGACTTGAGAATAATCGAAAGTCATTGGAATTGTAATTGTTTCTATTGTCTCTAATTTTGCCACTTCATTTTCTTGTCTTTCGATATAGCCAGCATATTTAAGCTGTAATTCAATCTGCTGATTAATCTCTTCTCCATGATCAGCAACCGTCTCTGGAAACTGCTCTTTTAAATCGGTATAACTAAACTCTGGCCGGCATAACATCTGCGCAAGAGAGGTGGATTTGCCACGGACCACTTTAAACGTTTGATCAAAAACTTGAATCTGCTCTTGAATGATTTGCTGTTTTTTCACAAGCTTTTGATAACGCGCCTCATCAATAAGACCTTGCTGATATCCATAGTGGCGCAAACGCAGATCAGCATTATCTTGCCTAAGCAATAAACGATGTTCTGCACGGCTTGTAAACATCCTGTAAGGCTCATCGAGTTCTTTAGAAATCAGCTCATCGACCATCACGCCAATATAGGCTTCTGATCGTTTCAATATCAACGGAGTATGGCCCAAAACTTTACTCGCCGCATTAATCCCTGCAATAATGCCTTGGCCCGCTGCTTCTTCGTATCCTGTTGTACCATTGATCTGTCCTGCAAGAAAGAGCCCTTTAATCAACTTTGTTTCCAATGTAGAATCAAGCTGACCGCTTTTGACATAATCATATTCAATGGCGTAGGCAGGCCTTAGGATTTCAGCGCGCTCAAGACCAGCAATAGTATGGATCATCTGAAGCTGCACATCAAAGGGAAGTGAAGAGGAGATCCCATTGACATAATACTCTTCTGTATCGAGCCCTTCTGGTTCTAAGAAAATCTGATGGCGCTCTTTATCGGCAAATCGTTTCACCTTGTCTTCAATGGAAGGGCAGTAGCGCACGCCGATGCCTTTAATCTGACCAGAATACATCGGGGAGCGATGCAGATTGTCTAAAATAATCTGTTTTGTTACTTCGCTCGTGTAAGTAATATGGCAGCTGACCTGCCTTAGAGGTGGCCCTTCTGGTTCATCATAAGAAAATTTCACCCCCTGATGGCCTTTTTGTTCATCCATTTTAGAAAAATCGATGCTGCGGCGATGGATTCGCGGAGGGGTTCCTGTTTTTAGCCGACCTAAAGAAAAGCCTAGACTCTCTAAATGAGGCGAAAGACCCACAGACGGCTTATCACCTGCTCTTCCCCCTGCATATTGCACCTGGCCAATATGAAGCAGGCCACGCATAAAAGTGCCTGAGGAAATAATGACTGTTTTTGCAAAGTAGCCAATCCCTTCTAAAGTGGCGACACCCAAAATTGTTCCATGTTCTACAATTAAAGACTCAATGGTCCCTTGCTTGATATAAAGATGCTCTGTTTTTTCAAGCCGGTGCTTCATCGCATTTTGATAAGCCCATTTGTCGGCTTGCGCACGCGGAGACCAGACGGCTGGCCCTTTAGAATCATTTAACATCCGGTACTGGATAGCCGTGGCATCAGCCACTTTACCCATGATACCGCCAAGGGCATCGATTTCACGCACAATATGGCCCTTTGCCGTTCCCCCAATCGAAGGATTGCAGCTCATTTTCCCAATCGTGTCCAAACTCATGGTTAAAAGAAGCGTTTTGACCCCTTTTTTAGCCGCAGCATGGGCCGCCTCGCAGCCAGCATGGCCGGCTCCGATCACAATCACATCGAATGCTTCTGGATATTTCCACATATTAAAAATTTAAATACAAATAAACTCTGTACGAGACAATTTTAATACAGAGCGGGAAAAGAAAACAGGTCAAAAACCTACTTTTTATGACGATCGCGGCGGCGGCGTTTTTTGCGCTTATGTTTGGCAATTTTTGCACGGCGCTTCTTTAAAACTGAGGACATTTCACAATCTCCGATAATTCAACTAAGATTCTATTGAACCCTGTCTTTAAAGTACACTTTCAAAATTTTAGTTACATATCAGGCGAAAAAGCAGCAAATGCGTCATTATTATTTTGATTATTACTGGCTCGTGCATCTGCTTTGGTGTAATTGGCAAATTGGGCAAACTCTTTTCTAAATGTAAGTGTGATATTGCCGATGCCGCCATGCCTATTTTTAGCTACAATTAGCTCTGCAAGACCTGGCTTATCGTAGGGGTCATAATACTCGCGACGCAAAAGAAACATCACGAGATCGCTATCTTGCTCTA
>CAYSQP010000008.1:0-10219 GCA_964433285.1 uncultured bacterium
GATGTTAATTCTGATTTTTCCTCCTTTTCGTATTCAATTTGACCAGGATTTGCTAGAGGCTTCGCAAAGAGGCATCGAAGTGAAAGGCCTGCTAGGCCAATCTTTGGGAAAAGCATTGAATGAGAGCTAAAGCAAAAAGCCGATTTTGAGGAAACAGTTTGTTATATAATTCTGCCAAAATTGTCGTCATTGGGAGTAAAGTAGGCTATCAAAAAAATATATTTCATATAAACTTATGAGTGCTTAAGAGGTCGGCTCTAAGCAAGGATTAAGCGATGAATTATCTATTTTATGCTTTGGTATTTTTAACTCTAGGATGGGGGCTTATTGGAGTACTCACAAGTAAAAACTGCAATTAATTTCGAGAAATTTGGTATATACATTGCTGCATTGGGTTTTCGTTCAATTGTTTGGACTTCAGAAATGTCAACTAAACATGCAATATTTATTGGAACGCATAGCAAAACTGGAAGGCAAGAATTAATAGCAATATTCAATTACGAAAACAGTACTAATCTTGATGAAAAGCAAGCGCAGGTGCCATTTCATAAACTTGTCTAAACCAAGCAGGAATTGCTGGATCCAATGTAGTCATTATAGGCGCCTCGGGAAGCTCTAGACCTATACTTGCTGCTTCTTGTTGAAGAATGAGAAAAGCGCTGTACATTTTATCTAAGAGGTCGCGGGTCTGATTATTAATGCGCCTGCTCAATATTTTTGCGATACAGCAAGTAAAAATAGTAGAGCATGTTAAAACTGTGCCCGCTATCAATGAGATTTTTATTTCGGCATACATATCACTTTCTGATCTCTGAAGTTCAGGGTAATGCCTATAGATAGTAGAAATACTCCCAAAACTAATTGCTGCAAATAAGAGTTGCACAAGCCCACAACCATAAATACCTAAGATAGTATCGTCTCTAATTACATGGGGAGGGTTGACTGTGATTGTTTGCAACATTTTGCGAATTTCAATTGGAATAGGAATATCATTACCAGTATTTGATGCATTAATACCTAATATTTTTTGCATCTGCTTTTTCAATTTAACTAAGTCTTTCATAGTCATTGGCTCTTCTGGATCTTTGTTAGAAAGAATCGCCAATACTCTATCTTTTAGGACCACAGTTTTATTTGTTTCATGGAATGTTTTATTGACGCATGAAAATTGTGGATGTGCAATATAATCAGCAACTAGTGCAAGCGGTCCCCCTGAGCCTAATTCAAAAAATAGCTCTTGAGAAGTCTGCGCTCTGATTGGTTCGATAACAATATGGATCTGTGGCAGAGGAGAGCGAATAGTGAAAAAATTGCACATTCTCGACTTAACTTTTCTAGGAGGGGGTACTCGATCTGTTCTTGCTAGAAGCGGCACGGCTTCAGTATTCAGATTGCTATTATCAACAGATGCAAAACTCATATTTTATCTCCACGTTAACTTCTTAATAATTTGTTCCAGTAATCAATTAGATAGCGGCGCTGGTTTTCTCTTAAGCGATTTAAAATAAGAGCGCTTTCATCATTACGCGAAAACCAGGATTTAGACCAATTGGCAGAACCGCTATAAAATGTGTCTTCATCAATGATCATCCATTTATTATGCATCAGAGGAAGATGAGGTTTTTGAATCACAGGGATGCCCGCATGACGAAGCATATTTGGTGTAGCCCCGCTTTCTATTTCTTTCCAAAGAATCACTTGGACATCAACACCGCGTTTTTTGGCTCGAATAACGGCATCGACTAACTCTTGGTTTGTCCAGACGCAAATGGCAAGACGCAAACTAACTTTTGCTGAATCAATCAGCTCTAAGACCCGTTTTTTACCATAATCATTTAGAGTTTGTTCGGGGGGATTTTCAGTTGTGTAAGGAATGTGTGGGAATAGGAGCAGCTCCACTTTTTGTTCTCCAATTTCAAGAGGAGGAAATGGTGTCGTTGATCGTTTTTTTAAACCGATAATGGCATCTTTTTCATCAAGGAGTGCTCTTGCAATTGTTTTGTTATAGAGTCCGATCATTGTGTTGTTCTGTAAGGTCAATGAATCAGGAGAGAAATTGGCTGATCCGATCCAAACAATGGCTTCATCTAAGACCATCACTTTATGGTGGAAATGGCCCTCGCCCGTTGCGCGGGTCAGGAGTGTAAATCGATTCGCATAGGGCTTGATAGTGTCCATCAAATGTCTATCTACAACTAGTGTCACTTTCACGCCTTGCGCTGCTTTTTTTGCAAGCAAATGGATGATCTCTTCATCGGAAAATGTAAAGCTCATGATCAAAATCGATTTTTTTGCTTCCATAATCGATTTTAAGTAAGCCTTGCGAAACTGTTTAGAAGTATCAGAGTGGTAAATGACCGGCTCTTGTCCCTCTTTTGGAAGGGGAAATGGCTCGATGGCTTTGATTTGCGCTGTTTTAACGGGGATCGCTTGCGGCGCTGGATAAAATAGCTGAATTTTAGCCTGCAGCTGGTAAGTGCGAATGATGGCCATAAGCAAATGGCCAGTGGCTTCAATATAATGGTCTTTTTGAAACTCCTCTTTTGCGCTATAGCCTGTCAGTAAAATCTGTAAAAGGAGAGAAAAAATAAGGATTTCAAGGCCGCTAAAGAAAAATAACCCTAAATAAGCAGTGCTGTTAATAAGCTGCGCTAATTTTTCATAAGCTGCTTTTTTGTCATTCTGACTTAAATGGGTTTTGATTTCAGATATGGTAATGAAAATATCATGGCTAGTGGTGATCAGCATGCCAAGCGGCAATTGGGCTAGTGTGCAAATGAATGCTGTAACTGTGATTGTTGTCTTAATGAGCTCAATCGAAACTGCTGCATTACTTTGCCCGCTTTTGAAAATCTGGCTTAAATTGCTGAAGATGCGACAGGAATCAGAGGCTAAAGAAATCGGTTTAGTAAGCGGTTTATAAAGTGTTAGAAAAGGAAGGGCGGTAAGAACAATTCTATTACGAAGATCATGGTTGAATTGCCTGTAGAAATAATCTGGTAATTTTAAATTATTATTTATTACTACTTTATTCATAAAGTAGTATTATAACATAACAAATTGTTATTTAAAAATAAAAAATAATTTTTAAATCTTAGTGCAAATGGGGCAACTGGCTGCTTTGTGGCCGCGCGCAGGGCAATATTTTCTGCCGCAGTAGATAATTTGAAGGGCTGTTTTTGCCCAACTTTTCTTTGGAAAGAGCTTTTTTAAATCTTCTTCAATCTTTTTCACATTTTTCCCCTCACTTAAGCCCCATCTTTTGGCTAGGCGATGAATATGGGTATCAATAGGAAAGGCCGGTTTATTAAACGCTTGCGCCATCACAACAGAGGCTGTTTTATGGCCAACTCCCGGGAGTTTTTCTAACTCTTCAAATGTTTGGGGGACTTTACTATGATGATGATCTAAAAGGTCTTTGGAAAGCTGCCAGATCGCTTTTGCTTTTTGGGGGCTTAAACCACAGGGGCGGATAATAGCCTGGATCTCTGCAATAGAAAGTTTGATCATCTGCTTAGGCGTTTTGGCTTTTGCAAAAAGGTGCGGAGTGATTTTATTGACTCTTTCATCGGTGCAGCGTGCAGAAAGAAGCACAGCAATCAGCAAGGTATAGGGGCTTGTATGTTTTAATGGGACTTTGGGATCGGGGAAAAGCTCGCTCAGTATTTTCTGGATAAGCTTTGCTTTTGCTTTTGTGTTCATTTGCCTACGCAAAATTTGGAAAAAATAGCTGATAAGATATCTTCGCCGATATTAGTTCCAATGATGGTGCCTAGCTGATGCAATGTCTGCCTCATATCAGATGAAAGAAATTCTGGGGATACGCCTTTTTTTAATCCATCAATTAAACATTTACAAGAGGCTATAGCGCCATTTAATGCTTCATGATGTCTGATATTGGTGATTATGACTTCTTCTTTGGAAAGTGGCTTTTTACACACACTTTTTTCAATGGCTTGTACAAGTGCACTTAAACCCGCGTGCGTTTTGGTGGAAATTTTTATCGCTTTTTCAAAAGAGGTTGGAATGGTATGGGGAAGATCGATTTTGTTCCAGATGATCAGAGTTTTATCAGGCGGCGCTTTTTTAAGAAGGGTGTCGTCTTCTTCTTTTAAAGCGCGGGATGCATCCAGCACAAGTAAAACAAGGTCTGCCTCGTTGATGGCCGCTAAACTGCGCCGGATGCCTTCTTGTTCGATCAGTTCTTCAGTCACACGGACACCAGCTGTATCGATTAAACGGAAATGAAATTGTCCTAAGCGTAGTTCCTCTTCAAGGGTATCGCGTGTTGTGCCAGGGATATCAGTAACAATGGCACGTTCTTTACCAAGAAGAAGATTCATCAAGGAAGATTTTCCTACATTGGGCGCGCCAAGTAGGCAGAGAGAGATTGTGGCATGGATCATTTTTCCATGATGAAATGTGTGACTTAAATGTTCCATTTTATGCAAGGTAGTCTCTAAAGAAGTACATACTTCTTCCATACTTGCAAACTCTAATCCTTCTTCTGGAAAATCAACCCATGCTTCCAATATAGCTGCGATATTCACAAGCTCTTTTTGAAAGGCAAGGATCTGTTTGGATAGTGCCCCTTGCAGCTGCTCTTCTGCGATTTTAAGTGCAGCGCTATTTTTAGCAGCAATGAGCGCTTGTACGGCTTCGGCTTGGGCAAGATCGAGTTTTCCACTCATAAAAGCACGGAATGTAAATTCTCCTGGAAGGGCTGCGCGTGCCCCTGCTTTAAGGACTGTTTCTAAAACTTGCTGTGTGATTAAAAGGCCGCCATGGCACTGGATTTCAACGGTGTCTTCGCCTGTGTAAGTGCGCGGCGCATGCATTACAATAAGCAGTGCTTCATCGACGATATGTCCATGAACATTTAAGATTTTTCCAAAATGGACGGTATGAGATTTAAAAGAGGCAACATTGCCTGAAAACAGTTTACTTGCAACAGAAAGAGCATGCTCACCTGAAATGCGGATAATGGCCACAGGCCCTTCGCCAGGGGCAGTAGCGATCGCAGCGATTGTTTCATGAGATTGGTAGGGTCGGTGGACAAATTCCATGGGGAAATTTTACCCGACTATCTGCTTTTAAGCACAGAGGTAATGATCTCAGAAAGAGAGGGAGTTTTCTCTTTCTTTTCTAAAAGAGTTTTTACAGACATTTGGGCATCTTTGGGGTTGTATCCAAGATGAACCAGTGCAGCAACAGCATCATCAAAACAGCTATTTTGCTCTCTACCGTACGTAGAAATATTTTTGAGCTTGTCGCGCAGCTCAATCATCAATCTTTCGGCTGTTTTTCGACCAATGCCAGGCACTTTAAGCAGCAGCTTAAGATCATTTTGGTGCACGGCGTAAGAGAGCTGCTCTAAGCTTAAATGGCCCAAAAGGCTAAGAGCTGTTTTAGGCCCAATCCCTGAAATATCGGTGAGCTTTTCAAATAAGCTGCGCTCTTCGCGGCTTAAAAAACCAAAGAGGCGTTGGGCATCTTCGCGCACCACAAAAGAAACAAAGCAACAGATAGGCTGACCAATGTTGGGGAGTTTGGCATAGGTGCTCAGAGAAATGAAAATGGAGTAGCCGATGCCCCCTGTTTCCACTGTGATTTTAACGGGAGAGGATTCTGTGAGCGTGCCTTTGATATATTCAAACATATTTTTTTACTGTGTGTGCATGGCATAGGGCAAGGGCGAGGGCATCTGCCGCATCTTCTGGGTAGGGAAGAGAAGGTAGACGGAGAAGGAGCTGGATCATTTTTTGTACCTGCTCTTTACTGGCCGCGCCATTTCCTACGACAGCAAGTTTAGCTTTTTTTGGGGCATATTCGTAAAGAGAAATTTTACGTTTAGCAGCGGCTAGTATCACCATGCCGCGCGCCATCCCAAGTTTCATGCTGCTTTGTGCGTTTTTATGCACAAATTGGGTCTCTACTGCCACTGCGTCTGGGCAGTAACTATCTAAAAGTTTTTCAATCGCATTAAAAATAATCAGATATCTTTCGGAAGAATCTGCAGTGGAAGGAGGGCGGATGCAGCCAAAGTCAAGCGCTGCATATCCGTTAAATTTCAATTTGATAAGGCCATACCCAGTGACTCTAGTACCTGGATCGATGCCGAGGATGACGATCTCTTTTGCAGTTTTCATCGAATCTTTTGCTATTTTTTGTTATCCTAACGTTTTTATGGATGGTCTTCAAGAGGTTGAATTCAAAAACATTATTGTGCGGATGCCAAACTGGATTGGCGATCTAGTGATGGCAACGCCGATTTTAGCTGACTTAAGAAAAACCTATCCGCATGCCAAAATTACCGCGATGTGCCGGGCCCCTGTGTGCGATCTCATCAAAGAAGATCCGGAAATCGATGAACTTTTTTGCTTTAATAAAACAAGTGGATTTCCACGCAGAAGTGACAAAAAAAATGTGATCGAAAAGCTCAAAGCGGGCAATTACGATTTAGGGATTTTGCTCACCCATTCTTTTTCCTCTTGCTGGTGGTTTTGGCAAGGGCGCGTGCAAAATCGGCTCGGATACGATTGCAATGGGCGTCGTTTTCTTTTAACAAAAAGCGCGGCGCTTCCTGACAATATCGAAGAGCAGCATCTTGTGATGACCTACAAGATGCTTCTGCAACCTCTTGGTATTCCTGTTTCAGATAGTTACCCTATTCTCTATTTATCGGAGACAGAGGTGAGCGAGGCAAGGCTTCTTTTAAAGCAGCATGGGGTGACAGAAAAAAGTGATCTTGTTGGGATCAATCCAGGAGCTACTTATGGGTCTGCCAAATGTTGGCTGCCTTCCCGTTTTAAAGAGGTCACTGAAAAGCTTCTTTTAGACCCCAACATTTACATTGTTTATTTCGGCGATCAGAGCACAACAGCTCTTGTTAAAGAGATCTGTCAAGGGTTAGGTGCAAGGGTGATTAATTTAGCGGGGCTTACTTCCCTGCGTGAACTTGCAGCGCTGATTAGTCTTTGCAGCATTTTGCTCACTAACGATAGCGGTCCCATGCATATTGCAGATGCATTAGGCACCCCTATTCTTGCGCTTTTTGGATCAACAAATGAAGTGGTGACAGGACCCTATCGGACAGGGAAGGTGATCCATAAACATGTGGAATGCTCTCCTTGCTATCAGCGCACGTGCCCGATCGATTTTCGCTGTATGAAACAGATTGATTCTGAAGAGGTCTATCAGGAGATTTTAAGGGTGTTAGAGCAAAAAAAAGAAACAGGTTTGAAAGTATTAAATGTTTAAAAAGATCTTCCGTAAAATTGTGCCTAATCCTTTCGATCGATTGCTTAAAGGCGCACAGAGGCGCAAACAGAAAAAATTTCTACTTGCTTGGAACCGCGGCTTAGGCGATATCCCGCTTGGATTGTATGCTATTATTCATCGCATCCGCACTTTTATTCCTGATGCTCTGATTACTTTTATAACACGGAAAAATTTACAAGAAGGGTTTACTCTTCTAGAAAATGTGGAATGTTTGATTGCACCAGATTGGGAGCGCGGAAAACCTTACAGTGTGGAGAAGACGCTACAAAAGCTGCAGAAAGATCCCTCTTTTTATGAACTGATCATTGAATATCCAGATCCTACTTATTGGGTCAAATGGCAACACGGCAAGCTCACACCAAAATTGAAGTGGGACAATCAGTGGGATGATCTTTGGAAAAAATATTCTTTGAAAGAAAGCGATACCTATATCGGAGTCCATCCGCACACGGAAACACAATACGGTTTTAGCAGAAATTTTCCTGTGCAAAAATGGCAGGAGCTTTTTGATCGAATAAGTCGAAAAGAGAGAAAGATTCTGCTGTTTGGTTTTGAAAAAAAACCTCCATTTTCAGGAGAGGCGATCATCGATTTAAGAGGAGAGACCAATCTCTATGAGCTACTTTCTATTATTAAAAATAGATGTTCTGGACTCATTGTGCTCGATTCTGGCATTAGTGCGATGACCTATTTTCTAGACTGTTCTTTTCCTATCAGATTGGTCTCTTTGTGGGGCAACCCAGACATGGGAATTTTAAAACAGAATGTAGCATCGCCAAATCCGCAGCTAAGCCATTTTCCCATCTTAGGCCGTGATGGCAAGATGGAGCATATTGAAGTAGATGCCATAGAACGGGCGCTTTTTGCATGATAGACAAGATGAAAGAAAAACTTTTTGCCAAAAGAGAAATCTTGCAAGATTTTGAGCCGCTGCGCACCTATGATTTTGCAGGAAATCAGAATGATATAGAAGCAGGCGATAAACTCATTAGCGCTGGCAAGACAGGCTGCCTCATTCTGGCAGGTGGTCAAGGCACCAGGATGAATCTTTCTGTCCCTAAAGCACTGGTGAATGTTTCTGTTGCAAAGTCAAAAAGTTTGCTGCAGCTTTTTTGTGAAAAAAGTGTTGCTGCTTCAAAGCGGGCAAAGCGGCCTCTAAAAATGGCACTGATGACATCGCCGCTCAATCACAAAGAGATTGAGAGTTATTTGCAGCAAAACCAGTATTTTGGTTTGCAAGAGGGGCAGCTTTTTTTATTTTCACAAGGGATGCTTCCCTTTTTAGATCCTCGGGGCAACCCACTTTTGCAGCCTTCTGGCCACTTTGCTGAAGGGCCGGATGGCAATGGAGGAGCATTAAAAGCGTTTTTGCATAGCGGCATTTGGGAAAAGTGGCGGCAAGAAGGAGTGGAATATTTAAACATCGTTTTGATTGATAATCCCTTGGCAGATCCTTTTGATGCTAACTTGATTGGCTACCATGCAAAACGAGAGTTAGAGGTGACGCTGAAAGCTGTGCTGCGTGAAACAGAAGAGGAAAAAGTGGGCATGATTGTGCAAAAGCGCAATCAAGTGCGCGTGATTGAATATTCTGATTTTCCAGAAGAGTTAAAATATGAAAAAAATGCACAAGGCTCTTTTGTCTGGAAGCTTGCCAATATCAGCCTATTTTGTTTTGGCATGGAATTTATCAAGCAGATAATGCAGCACGAACTGCCCTGGCATTTTTGCCAAAAAACAGTTGATCTTGATCTTTTAACGGATAAAGGCTTTTCAAAAGAAAGAGCGCTTGTCTGGAAATGCGAGAGCTATATTTTTGACCATTTAGCCTTTGCGCAGGCAGTCAATGTGCTACTCTATGCGCGCAATGAAACCTATAGTGCGCTTAAGAATCTGGAAGGGGAAAATAGCGTAGAGAGTGTGCGCAAAGCATTGCTTGCACAAGATAGGCGCCGCTTTTTTCAGGTGAGCGGGAGAGTGGCCGATCATCATTTTTTTGAGTTGGATCAAGCATTTCACTATCCTACTAAGCAACTTCTCAAAAAATGGAAAGGAAAGGCGCTGCCCAAAGCAAGCTACATCGAGAGTTAGCAATACTTTGTTGCATAATTATGCAACGCTGTATGCTTGGAGTAGAGAGGGACATATGAAGATCGGTTACTTAGGGGCGGGAACGTGGGGTTTTTGCTTAGCCTCTCTTTTAGCGGGAAATGGCCACGCCGTTGTTTTATGGACAGCCAACCCTGAATTTGCCAATTTGCTGTCAAAAAAACGGCAGCATCCTAAGTTGCCCGGATACACAGCCCACAAAAGTGTCAAGATCACAAGCGATCTAAAAGAAGCTCTTGATGGCGCTCAAATGATTGCAGAATCGGTGACTGCCAATGGCATCCGCCCTACATTTGAAAAGGTGCGCGCCTTTGGAAAACGGAGCTGTCCTATTGTGATCACCTCAAAAGGCATTGAGCAAAATAGCGGCCTTTTGCTTCCTGAAGTGGTGATCGATGTGATGGGAGAAGAGGAGCGATCATTTGTTGGATGCTTAAGCGGCCCTAGCCATGCCGAAGAGGTGATTGAGCAGCTTCCAACTTCGATTGTTTGTTCTGCTTATGAAAAAAAAGTAATGCACCAGATCCATGATGCTTTTTTAACTCCCTTTTTTCGTATTTATCCCAATGCTGATATCAATGGTGTTTCTTTTGGCGGGGCCATGAAAAATATTATTGCAATTGCGTGCGGCATCTCCGATGGACTTGGCTTTGGCGATAACACAAAAGCAGCCATTATGACGCGCGGACTGCATGAAATGCGCAAGCTCTCTCCTGTCAAAGGATGTAATCCAGAAACATTAAATGGTCTATCTGGTATGGGTGATCTTTGTGTTACTTGCATGTCAAAACTCTCGCGCAATTACAAATTTGGGCGATTAATTGCTGAA
>CAYSQP010000009.1:0-9796 GCA_964433285.1 uncultured bacterium
TTATGAAATTTCTACCGCTGGGTGTCTTTTTCCTTGTAGCCAAAGTATTTGCAGAGACTGGGTTGGAATCGCTGCAATCGGTCTACTATTTTTTTATCACTGTGCTCATCGGACTAGCGCTTTTTTTCTTTATTGCCCTTCCCCTCTTGTTAAAATTTGTTGCTAAAGTGAGTCCCATCAACCATTTTCGCGCGATGGCGCCTGCCCTTGTGACTGCTTTTTCAACAAGCTCCTCTGCTGCATCGCTCCCGATCACATTGGATTGCGTCGAAAAACGGGCCGGTGTTTCTAATCGAATATGCAGCTTAGTCATCCCCCTTGGCACTTCCATCAATTTATCAGGTTCTGCGCTTTATGAGGCAGTCGCTGCTCTTTTTGTAGCCCAAGCTTATGGGATCCACCTCTCTTTCTGGTCGCAAGTTGTTTTTGCCTTTGTGACACTGCTGACTTCAATGGGAGTTGCCGGCGTTCCTTCTGGCAGTCTTGTGGCCATTATTGTGATTTTAAAGGCGATGGGTCTTCCGGTGGAAGGAATTGCCCTCTTTATTGCTGCTGATAGAATACTAGATATGTGCCGTACGACGGTCAATGTTTTTAGCGATAGCTGCTGTGCGGTTCTTGTGGCAAAATCAGAAGGCGAAAAGGGAATTCTGACTAAGAAGCTGTCTTAAAACTTAACTTGCAAGACAAACAACGCTCTTGCAAGTATTTGGGCTCAATAGATGACGCCTAGTCATTACCTTAGGGCCCTCTGCTGAAATGGGGTTTCGACGTAAATACTCAGTGATTTGCACATTGCCGCAAGGCTCTCTTTTGAGTAAGCGTGCAATATAATTTTGCCAACGCGGCCACTCTTGGGGAAGTTTTTCTGTCACAAATTGTTGCATCTGGCTGGAAAAAAGAAATCCTTCTTCGTAATTGCTCCAGATAATCATCTCATTTGTAAGGACAATTCCGTTGATTTTACTTCTATCTTTCGAACTATTGTGAAGCCTTAAACAAACCATCGCCATGACCCTAGCATGATGACAAAAACTCACTGCAATAGAAATGTTTCTTTTTTCCATCTTTTTTAAAATGCAATCAAAATTCTTAAAAAAGGTGTAATTTTTATTTATTTCTTGTACTTCTTCTATTGAAAAAGAAACGAGCGGCAGTTGCAAAAAGGCGATTTTTCCACCAAATAGATCCACCACTTTTTTTGTGCACAGCTTTAAATAAAGGTAGGCTTGCTCTTCTTTCTGCCTTAATTCTGCATCATCACTTACAAACTGTGCAAAGCTATGGCAACTCGCTTTAAAACTTGGAACATCAAGGTAATTAAGGTAGGAAGTGATCTCCCCCCATAAATCCATTGAAAGACTGTTCATGAGACCTTGTGCCTGGTTTATTGATCAGAATATCATATCTAAGAACTTTTAGTCTCTAGACTCTAGAACGCTTGATGCCGTGGGGCGTGCTAATGCTAGTTTTTTTAGTTATTTTGACTATGTTATTTGGCCCATTATATTCAATTGTGAAGTCGTCTTTTAAAATGATTTGAATGACTTCTAGCGTTTCCCTAGTTATTTTTCGACTACAGATTGTGATTTTTTGAATATTGGGTAATCCTTTAACAAGTTTAGCTAAACTCACATTAGTTAAAAAATCAGAACTAATCTGCAAATACATTAAAGAATCCGATGTAGAAAGAACAGATAAACCACTTTCTGTCACATGATTGCAATCGAACAAGTGAAAAGTGCGTAATTGAGGCATTTCTTGTGCTATAAATGCTAGACTAGCATCAGTAATTCCTACATCTTCAAACAATAGAGTATCAAGGGACTTTGTACAATTGCTAAGAGCAAATACAGCTTCATCATTAAACGAGGGTTGTGCTCCGATAATGACACTAGTTAAATTATTACACGATTTTAAAAAATTAAAAGATAATAGAGTTGGACAGTATGTAATTTTAAGCACATCTAAACGTTTAGATACAATTTCCAAAGAATGAGAAGCTGTGTTAGGAAGCTCTACATTATGTAGAGCTAGAGTGAATAGGTTTTTAAATTTTTCCAGGCTTTTCATTGCCTCTATTGTCATTTGTATTGGTCCATCGATTGGCACATTTCTTGGAGGAGCAAAACGTAAAAAGCGACCATCACCGATGTGCAGCGTTTGGATTGTTAAGGATTGTGATAATTTTTCTAGAAATTCAGGTCTAAATACGCATGACCCGATCCAAAGGTCCTTTAAATCCTTCAAAGCTGCAATAGCATTTTCGCTTGTTTCATTTATGCCATTTCTAGTTCTTGAAAGAATAATGCTTTTAACTTTATGGCATTTTTTTAATAGAGAAAACAACCCATTATCTGTAAAAGAACTGTTAGTGAGATCTATTAGGCGTATATTAGGGCAAGTGCGACCCAACCAGCCGATGATAAGTCTTTCAGAGTTCATTGCCTGTGTAGGCAATTTAAGACCATTCCAGCATGATGTTAGTTCTTTAACATTACTGAAAGTCCTGCATACAGACAAATATATAGATTCCTCTTTTAGGGATAAGTAGGAAAAAATTTTTTGTCTAACTCCTAATATCTCCAAAGCCGGTGGAGCCAACGGATATTTAACAGGAATAGGAGAAGAAATTTGACTGCTTGATGTAACTGGTTTATCTATTGTCATAAAAATTATAAATTAATTAATTTAACTAAAATTATAACAATAAATAATATTTTAAATCAATATTAAAAATATTTATATATAATAATTGGGTGTATTTCGCAACCCTATTAATCTAAGAGATATAGGGAAACCAAAGTTTAAATTGGCCTTGTGCCTGGTTGATAAACATCTCTATCCCATACACTATAGTGCATTGCTTGTGTCTAGCTTCTGTGAGAAACGGGGTATCGCGCTGTTTGGTATTAATGTCCATTACAACACTTTTTTCACAAAGATGCTTTGGATCAATTGGATTTGCTTCTGGTGTGCAATTGATCAAAATATCATAGCCTTCGCAAAAGATTTCTTCCATTGCCTCAAAAAGAAGAGCTCTATCCCCTATTTTTTCTGCTTGTTCTAATCTACGGGCTACAACGGTGACAAAGGCACCGCGCCGCTTAGCCTCATAAGCAATCGCTTTGGCAGAGCCACCAGCGCCAAGCAGCACCATTGTCTTATTTTTCACGGCCATTTTGGCTTCAATCGCATCTAGTGCGCCAGCAGCGTCGGTATTGTATCCTTTCATTTTGCCTTTCTCAAACACAATGGTATTTACAGCGCCTATCTCTTGAGCTACAGGGTCTATCTCATCTAAAAAAGGCAACACCAGTTCTTTTAAAGGGATTGTCACGCTAAGTCCGCAGATCTTAAGTTTTTTGGCCAGTGAAAAAAAGGAAGCAAGCTCCTCTTTTGCAATTTGCATTTTCACATAGACCGCATTTATCCCTTGCTCTCTAAAAAACTGGTTGTGGGTGATATGGCTAGGACTTTGCGTAGTGGGATCTCCAATTAAGCCGTAAATAGCGGTATCTTTGTTCAAAGCATCGTAATGGTAAATACTTTTAAGTTCGGCAAGTTTTAGCTGGCCAGGCGCACTCTGTTGATCTATGGCAGCATAGTTAAGATAGCTGCCAAAAATGGGGCTTAAGATGCGGGATACTTGCCCTTTTTCTCCCATGCAAATTCCGCATAGTTTAATCCCTTGTGCGCTTTTTTCTTGGACAAAGAGGAGCATTTTTAGCGCATCTAAAGTGGAATGGGCCATTGTGGCTATTTTATAGATATCTGCCTGCGGCAGATGAGAAAAAAGAAGCTGCAGATCTTGCGGTGTCTCTTCAAAATTGTGATAGGAAAAAAGAGTTTGTGACCCGAATTGTAAAAAAGACTCTCCAGAATTAAAAATTACCGGAAGGGCTGTTTTTTGCGTTAATTCTTCCTTTTCTGTCTCTGTTAGTTCCATAAGATCAAGGCGCATTTCGATCCCTTGAGCTAAGGGGTTTGCTTGCAAAATCTGCGCGCACGCAGTATCGTATGTAGGACCTATGATCACCGCAAATAACATTCCGATCCAGCTTAACATAACTGCTCGCCCTGTAAACAGTGAAATTTACTTTGGTTCTATTTTAGAACTTCTTGATACTTTGCTAAACAAGAAAAAAAAAGTCGCGCTGATCACCGATACGATCATTGCAAAAGAGTATCAGTCTTTGCTTGATAAACTCTCTTTTAAGAGTCTGGTTATCCCTGCTGGCGAGATCCATAAAACAAGGCAGACAAAACAGTGGATCGAAGATGCTCTATTAGAGGATCATTTTGGCAAAGATTCCTTTTTGATTGGTCTAGGAGGCGGCACTGTGATGGATATCACAGGGTTTGTGGCTTCTACTTTTTGTCGCGGTATCTCTTTCATTGTTATCCCCACTACACTCCTTGGTATGGTCGATGCTTGTTTAGGCGGAAAAACAGCCGTTAACACAGCCCATGGTAAAAATCTGATTGGCAGCTTTTATTTTCCCAGCAGCATTCTGATTGATTTTAACTTTTTAGATACGCTTCCTGCTAAGCAGCTTTTAAATGGCATGGCAGAAATGATCAAATATGGATTGATTCGCTCTAAACCTCTTTTTGAAAAATTAGAGTCTGGATCTGTTATCAAAGAGCTTATCCAAGACTGTTTAGAAATTAAAAAAGAGATCGTAGAATCAGATCCTTATGAGGAAAAGGGTATTCGTCGCATCTTAAATTTTGGCCATACTTTTGGCCATGCCCTAGAACTTTTAGAAAATTACCAGATAGAACATGGGCAGGCCGTTGGAATGGGCATGATTTTAGAAAGCTGGGTAAGTCAGCGGCTTGGTTTTTTGAGCCAAGAAGAATTTAAGCGTATTGATCAAATATGTCAGCGTTTTATGCTATCGCATACTCCTATGATAAGTGAGGTAATAGCTGCCTTATCTAGAGATAAAAAAGCTGTGCAAAGAGTGCCCCGTTTTGTGGTTTTAAAAAAAATAGGAGAAGTAGTGCCCTTTGATGGAGAATATTGCACTTCTATTGATCTAAAACTCATTGAAGAGGCACTGCAACTTCTATGAAGTAAACTAATATTCCAAGCAAACTTGCAGGATCTCTTCAAGTGCCCTCTTCTAAATCACACACATTGCGCGCGCTGATCTTTGCTCTTATGGCACAAGGAAAGTCGGTGATTCATCATCCCCTCCCCTCTCCTGATACCGATGCCATGCTTCTTGCGATAGAGATGTTAGGCGCTAAAGTTAGCCGTTTTGAAAACAGATTTGAAATAGTCGGTGGAAGTCTGCATGCCCCTGATGATGTGATCAATGCGGGTAACTCAGGACAGCTGCTTCGCTTTATTAGCGCGCTAGCCAGTTTATCTCCTCACTGTACAATTATCACAGGTGATTATTCAATACGCCATAAACGTCCTGCTCTGCCTTTGCTAAAAGCGCTTTCTGATCTTGGAGCTAAAGCAGAAAGCATGCGTGGCGATGGCCATGCCCCATTGATTATCCAAGGGCCTATTCGACCGGGTAAAGCAACCCTTTGCGGAAAAGATTCTCAACCTGTATCAGCACTCCTCATAGCGACCTCTTTTCTGCCCTCCCCTACCCATATTTTTGTGACCGATCCTGGCGAAAAACCATGGATCGACCTTACATTAAGCTGGCTTGCTAAGTTTGGAATCGATGTGAAAAATGAAAATTATATGCATTACACAGTCCCAGGAAAAGCCTCCTATCCAGGATTTGAAGTGACCATTCCAGGTGATTTCAGCACAGCTGCGTTTCCACTAGTAGCTGCATTAATCACAGGCTCAGAGCTGACTTTGAATAATCTGGATATGGAAGATATTCAAGGCGATAAAAAACTCATCCAAATCTTACTTGAAATGGGAGCCTGCATTGAAATTAAAGAGAGGCAGGTTATTGTGAAAAAAGGCGGGGTTCTTCATGGGGGAAAAATAGATATCAATGATTGTATTGATGCCATTGGAGCGCTTTCTGTGATCGGCTGTTTTGCAAAAGGAAAAACAGACATTGTAGGGGCTGCCATTGCGCGCCAAAAAGAGTGCGATCGCATTAGCGCCCTTGCCCAAGAACTTAGGAAAATGGGGGCAAAAATTGAAGAAAAAGAAGATGGATTAACGGTGTATCCTTCTGTTTTAAAAGGTGCCGATCTAGAGAGTTACCAAGATCACCGGATGGCGCTTGCCTTATCTGTAGCTGCCCTTGCTGCGCAAGGTAAATCCACGATTAACGGCGCTGAAGTAGCGATTAAAACTTATCCTCGGTTTAAAGAAGACTTTTGCAACATAGGAGCGGTGATCGAATGAATCTGATTTTGTTTGGATTCAAAGGCTGTGGAAAGTCCCATTATGGCAAACGGGTATCTGAGCGGCTCCATCTGCCTTTTCTCGATCTTGATCGGTTGCTTGAAGAGCTCTATTTTAAGCGGTACCATGCCCCGCTTTCCTGCAAACAGATTGTTTTAGAAAAAGGAAGCAGCTTTTTCCGCACATTAGAAAAAGAGTGTGTCCATTCTTTAGAGGAGATCAAAAAAACGGTGATTGCTTTGGGCGGTGGGACTGTGCTGGATGCTGATAGTCTTACTTTTTTAAAGCAGCTAGGAAAACTTATTTACCTTAAACTTGACAAAGACACAGTTAAAAAAAGGATGTTTGCCCATCAGCTACCAGCCTATCTCGATCCTGATGATCCTGAAGAGTCATTTGAAAACATGTATTACGATCGCAAAGAAAAATATGAGGCAATCGGAGCCAAAACAGTCGATCTCCAAAATAAACAAGAAGAAGAAATCCTTGAAGAGATAATGGCTGTCTATGGGAAGTAATTCATTTGGCACACTTTTTAAGATCACAACGTGGGGAGAGTCTCATGGCAAAGCCATGGGAGTTGTGATTGATGGCTGTCCCGCTGGTCTTTCTCTTTGCGAGGCTGATATTCATCAGGAGCTTGCTTTAAGAGCGCCTGGAAAATCTGCTTTCACCTCTCCTCGCAAAGAAGAAGATAAGGCAGAGATTTATTCCGGTATTTTTGAAGGAAAAACAACCGGTGCCCCGATTTCGATTATCATCATGAATGAGGATGTTGATTCATCCAAATATATCTCTTTAAAAGAGACATTGCGGCCTGGGCATGCCCATTTCACCTACTTAGAAAAATATGGCATTTTTGATTACCGCGGCGGCGGAAGGGCATCTGCGCGTGAAACAGTCTGCCGTGTTGCGGCAGGAGCTGTAGCCAAAAAGCTGCTAGCGCACTTTCAAATTGAAGTTGTGGCTTATATTAAAGAAATTGGTTCTATTGCGCTGGATACAATCGCACATGAGAATATCAACGAACTAAAACAAACTGTTTTGCAAAGTCCGATCTTTTGTCCCGATAGAGATGTTGCAGAAAAAATGATGGCAGCCTTGCTTGCCATTAAAGAAGAAAAAGATTCCTTAGGGGGGATTGTTGAAGCCATAGCCATTTTGCCAGCAGGACTTGGCGATCCTGTCTATGAAAAGCTGCAGGCCAATTTGGCAAAAGCTATCTTTTCGCTCCCTGCAGTAAAGGGATTTGAGATTGGATCTGGTTTTCTAGCCGCTAAAATGCAAGGCTCTGCTCACAATGATCTTTTCACTTTAGATGATGATAAGATCGTTACAAAAACCAATTTTGCAGGTGGAGTTTTAGGAGGAATTAGCACGGGCATGCCTCTTGTGATGCGAGTGGCATTTAAACCCCCTTCTAGCATCCAAAAGCCGCAAGAAACAGTAGCACTTAATAAACAAAAAACAGTGCTGCAGCTTCCTGAAGGTTCACGCCATGATCCTTGTGTGGCAATCCGCGCTGTGCCTGTTGTGGAAGCCATGTGCGCCCTTGTCCTTGCTGATAGCGTACTTATGAACCGCAACGCCCGTCTTTAGTAAATTAATGCGTCGAAAGAATCGGGAACATATGATGTGAAAGATAGCTTTTTCTTTTTTATGGGATGATCAAAAGCTAACTGATGTGCATGCAGATATAGCCGATCCCGCTTTGGACCACCATATTTAATATCACCGAGCACCGGAAATCCGGCTTCTGAAGCATGGACGCGTATCTGGTTTTTGCGCCCTGTTTCTAATTGCAGATTTAAAAGAGAAAACTGCTTATTTTGCTTGACCACTTTGTAATGGGTAATCGCTAGCTGCCCTTTAACTCCGCTTTTCACATAGTAGTTCTTATCTTCCCGTAAATAGCTCTTCCAGGTTCCTTCTAAGGGTTCAAGCTGCCCTTGCACAACGGCTGCATACTCGCGGTAAATTGAATGTTGCATAAATTGTGTCTTTAATCCTTCCCTTGCTGCTGTACTATAAGCAAAGACCATCACGCCCGATGTATCTCGATCTAATCGATGCACGGGATAAACACGTTGGGAATGGAAGCGGCGCTTGAGCACAGTGTGGGCATTATGGGTTCCATCAAAATCGGTCATCACACTCAGCAATCCTGCCGGCTTTTCTATCACGATAAGATGCTCATCTTCGTAAAAAATCTTGATCTCTTGGGAGATGAAATTGACCTTTTTTCCTACGGCAACTTGCTGTCCTTTTTGCACGAGCAGATGTGCTTTTTTAGCCTCTTTGCCATCAATTGTGACACGTCCTTTTTCAATCCATGAACGCAAGGTGTTTTTTGAGCTTTCTGGAGATAAAAGCTGCAAAACCTCAAGAAGTAAAAGATCATTTGGAGATTTTAATTGCATTCTCATAGTATATTTTATCCAAAAGTATAAAAGGAGCCTTTTATGAAGACAAATCGCGAAAAAGTGAGCTATTGCATCGGACTTGAAACCGCTAGAAATTTAAAAAATCAATTTAAAGATTTGGATATGGGCCTTCTCAATCAAGGCTTTAAGGATGCCCTTGAAGACCGAACACCTCCTCTTGAAAGGGAAGAGATTAGAACGATTATGACAGCCCTGCAGCAGCAGGTCCAGCGCCAGCAGAAGGAATTTGTGATGCAGGTGGCCCAAACAAATAAGAAAGAAAGCGAATCTTTTTTTGAAGAAAACAAGAAAAAACCAGGTATCACAACCACTTCAAGCGGTCTTCAATACAAAGTACTTTCTTCAGGCAGCGGATCTTCTCCTTCCATGATGGATGAGGTGATTTGCCATTATAGAGGCTCACTCATCAATGGCACTGTTTTTGATAGCACTTATGAACATGGTAAACCGCAAACTCTACCCTTAGGGCGTGTGATTCCTGGCTGGTCAGAAGCTTTGAAAATGATGAAAGTGGGCGATAAGTGGCAGCTTTTTATTCCTCCCTATCTGGCCTATGGAGAATCAGGTTATGGCCCGCAAATCCAACCCAATATGACTCTCATCTTTGAAATGGAGCTTTTGGGTATTAACTAATTGCACTGGTATTTCACTCCGTTTTTCCCAGTATTCGGGGCCATAGTCATAACAAAGCTGCTCGCCTCTCTCAATTTCTCGCAGCGTGATCAAAATGATATGCATGGCCCCGTTCAAATAAACAGACACTGGCTCTAAATTTGATTCTTTACTGTGATTAATAAAACGGGTGTAGTTACCCTGCTTTTTGGCATCGATAATAAAAGGACTTTCCCAATCATCTCCTACAGCATATTGAAAACAATACCCATTTTCATCTCTTTTTTTACGTTTACGAACAATGCCTGTATATTCTCCAACGTAGGCGCCTTTGGGTAGTTTTTCATGGGCAAAAACGCCATAGCCAACCAGCTCGCTTACCCATGCGATGATAAGATCA
>CAYSQP010000010.1:0-9786 GCA_964433285.1 uncultured bacterium
GTCCTTTTGCACGTACCTTCCCCAAACAGCTTGTTGCAATCTATTTAAGCTATACTCTTCCATTTTCTGCTTTCTAAATCTAAATACAACCACAGAGGCTTTAGAGGCACAGAGTCAAGAGGGAGAGATGAGTTTGTTTTTTTCGGGGCAGCGAACCCGAAAAAAACGACCCATTGCCTGCCTTGAACTATCGTTCTTCGTCCGGCAATGAAGTCAATTTTCTTCTCTGTGCCTCTGTGGTTAATCTTTTAAAAGAATTGCAACTGCGGTGACATACAACTTGCAGTGGCTGATGGAAAGAAGAAGGCGAGGATTTTTAAAATGGCTATTTAATTTTGCAGAAAGGGTCACTTCAGGGCGGCCATCGCCATTGGCTAAAATTTCAATATCAAGCCAGGAAGCATGTTCTCCAAACCCGATGCCTAAAGCTTTGACAATGGCCTCCTTTGCCGCAAAGCGGCCAGCAAAGCGAGGCGCAGAATCTTGATGAGTTAAACAATATTTTTGCTCTTTTGGAGTGAAAATGCGATCTAAAAAGCGCTGCCCATGTTCGGCAATACTTTGGCGGATTCTATCGATTTCAATAATATCATTGCCAATGCCTAAAACAGAATGGTTAGCGTGGGGCATCTTCCGGCTCTTCGTCATACACTTTAAAAGAATCCTCCTCAAGGGCATTGCAGAAGATCATGCGGCCTGAGGAAGTATGCTTCACAGATAGCACCTGGGTATCAATTGTATCGCCAATATAGTCGCCGCCGCCATTAACCACAACCATCGTGCCATCATCGAGATAACCGACTCCCTGGCGCGGCTCTTTCCCATAACGTTGAATTTTAATTTTGATGTACTCGCCCGTTTGCATAAATGGTTTTAAAGCATGCGATAATGTATGGATATTGATAATGCGAATCCCTTCAATTGTAGCCATCTGGATGCGGTTCACATCAGCAGTTAAAAGATTAGCATCTAAAAGCCGCGAAAGACGGATTAATTTGCTAAAAGGCTCTTTAATATCTTGAAAATCTGTCTCATTGATACGCATTTCCAAATTCGTAATCGCCTCTAATTTTTTGATTGTTTCTAGGCAGCGACGCGCTTTTGCTTTGGTCAGTTCATCCCCTGTTTCTGATTGGGCATAAAGCTCCTTAATAATAAAACGAGGGATGATCAGCTGGTGGTCTAGAAGACCTGTAGCGGCAACGTCAATGATGCGCGCATCGCTTAAAATAGAGGCATCGATAAGTAAGTCTTTCTTTTTTTGGGCCACAGAGGTGAACTTCACAAAAGGAATACTGACATAAATCTCATCCGCTGCGCGAAGTGTCATCATGCATCCCAAGAAGGTGCCAAATAAAATAAAGGCAGTTTTAACAAGGCCAGCCAAGGGAAAAGTAGAATGCAATGGGCTGATATCTAAGATTGCATTAAAGATGAGCAGAAGGGCCTGACTCATCAAATAGCCGATAAAGATTCCCAAAATGGCAATGTTAAATGCGCGCAAATTAAATTTTCTAAAACAGGCATCAAAGCCCATAAGCAGTCCGCCAAAGCAGAGACCTGACCCGATGCCAATAAGCAATTTTTGCAAAGTGTTTTCGAGTGGAAGCGTCAGCATGAACGCAGTCATAAATAAAACGCTTAAGAACATGAAGAACAGTCTTAAAAAAGCTAAAGAAATATTCATACAAAAAACCCCGTTTAAGCAAGTGGCGATTCTAATACATAGAAATTTTTTTGTCGAACACTTGTACATATTAAACAATCTGCCATTCTTTTACACTATCCCTATGATGTATTGGGATCCGGCGCCTGAAATTTTTTCTTTTCCTATTCCTTTTTTAGGCAGGCCCATTCTTTGGTATGGGTTTTTCTTTGCACTTGGTTTTTTCCTGGCCTACTGGCTCTTTGCCTCTTTACTCAAAAAATACCTGCTCCCTTACCAGGTCGATAAAAAGGAGATCAGCTCTCTGACAGAAAAAATCGGTTTTTACATTCTAATGGGGGCTATTATTGGTGCTAGAGCAGGCGATCTTCTTTTTTATCAGAGTTGGTCGCAAAATTTAAAACATCCCTTGTCGATGATTAAATTTTGGGAAGGGGGGCTTGCAAGCCATGGCGGCGCCATCGGAATTGCAATTGCGCTTTGCATTTTATTGCGAAAAATTAAAGACAAATTTCCCATGATTTCTTGGAGATCTCTTTTAGATCTGATTGTTATCCCGACCTGTTTTACGGCATCGATGATTCGTATTGGAAATTTTATGAATCAGGAGATTTTGGGAACGCCCACGCAAGTTCCTTGGGCAGTTATCTTTGGCCATCCTGCTGACCATTCAGTGCCACTACCGCGCCACCCTGTGCAAATTTACGAAGCTTTGTTTTATTTCACCTTATTTATCTGTTTTTGGTTTTTGCGCCATCGACTCAAAAAACCAGGTCAGATAACTGGGCTATTTTTTACCCTTTTATTTTCTTTCCGCTTTTTGATTGAATTTTTCAAATCCCGGCAGAGTGAACTTTTAAGTATGCACTTTCCCCTTGATATGGGCCAAATTCTCAGTGTGCCATTTATTGTGTTTGGTTTGTATATGTTAATAAAGGTGAAAAAAGAAAAAATCATGGAAGAGTTGCTAGATATAGAGCAAAAAATTATCTAATAAATAGATTCTGTGCTTTCGGAAGATCGAAGGGGACAAGCGGGAGCATGCGGCGGCAAAGCTCTTCGAGCTGTTTTAAAGTGTGCTCCTTATCAGCATTGCAAGAGAGTAGATTGCCATGCCACTTCAGGAATCGATCAAAGGAAGACTCTTCGGGATGGCTAAAGAGTGTATACCAGGTATACTTAAAGCATGTCCAGATGCGCGCTGTCACTTGTGGGATATAAGAAGAAAGATGAGCATATTTATCTAAATAAGATTGGCAGATTTCACTGACAAATTGCTGATAGGAAAGAACCGATCTTGTTTTAAACTCCGGCCATTTTTCGCTGATCAGTTTTAGAAGCGGTGTCTCATGATTCAAATGGACCCAGCGTAGCAGCATATCACTCTGCATTGTCCAAATGTGGATCTTATTATCAATTTCACTTGCATTTTTATGTAAAGAGAGCTCTTTGATCTTTTTGAAAAATGCAGTCGCTTCTTGAATCGCCTGGGGAAGCGTTAAATAGGGATCATCAATCAAAATAGTGGCAATCTCATCTTCTATTTTTTGGCCGCAAGGGATCTCTTTTAAGCTGTTTTCAAGTGCATGTTTTTCGATTGTGGAAAGAGAGGGCAAGTTGTGGAGGTAGTTAAGCGCTTCTTTGACTTGAAAAGCAAGCTCCTGTTGTGAAATTTGGGGATGTTGTGCGCTGATTTCTAAAATGGTTTTCACAATCAGCTTATCGATTTTACTATACTCATCGTATGGACTTTTGAAATGTTGTGGATGGAGATTGGGAATTAAATGTCTCTGGATCGACCAGATCATCTGCGTTAGCTCATCGAGTTTGGGACGGATGCCATCGACAGTGGCAATGCATTCGCTCATTTTAAGCGCTAGCTGGTGTGCAAAATGATAGGGATGGATATGGCATGTGTTTTTTAGTTGCGGCAGCGACTTTAAATTTTCTTTGATGAAAAAAGAGACGTTGAGTTTTCCGGCTTGCGTGAGCGCCTCTTTCTGGTGTTGGATCTGTTGCGAATAAAAGGCCACTTTTTCCCACGTTTTTTTAAGCGCTGATACGCCTAAACGGTAGTGGGGAAATTTCTGTTGAAACTCTGGAGTGATTTTATAGAGCAGCTCATCTTGCAACTTGACGGACCATTTCTTGCTGTTGCCGCAATGGCACATCTCTTGTTTGACTTTTTGGGAAAGAAAGAGGTTGAGCTCTGAAAATGGATCATGAAAATCGGGTGCTTCATCGATTGAATTTAAAAGATCTTTAACAAAAAATGACTTCTTAGAAGAAAACTGGATGTTTGTTTTCTCGTTCCAGAAACTCTCTTGATTAGGACGCTCTTTTGTTTTTCGTGTCATAATTTTATGCTAAAAATTTTTTAAAACCGTAAATTCCACGTCTAACGTAATAAATTTTTTTTGTCTACAAAGATTTTTTTTGAAAAAGAGAGATTTCTATATTTGAGGGAATTTTTTAGAATGGAATAATAGGCATAACAAGGAGGACTAAAATGAATCATGCGACAATTGCAGGCCATTTAGGCGCGGATCCTGAAGTGCGGTTTACTTCATCTGGTCAAAAAGTGACTACTTTACGTGTAGCCGCTCGTGCGCGTCGATCAGGAAAAGATGAAACGATCTGGTGGAAAGTGACTGTTTGGGGGGAGCAATTTGATAAAATGATCCCTTATTTTAAAAAGGGGAGTTCTATCATTGTTTTTGGGGAGCTTAATAAACCTGAAATTTTTACAAACCGCGAAGGACAGCCTCAAGTGTCTATGAGTATGACAGCGATGAATTTGCAATTTAGTCCCTTTGGGCGACCAGATGGCGGCAACCATCAAAATGCGCAAGAACAAACCGATGAGATGGCGTTTGCAGGCGGTAGTGCTAAAGAACATGGACAAAGTAAAGAAGAAGTCGGCGATGAGGAAATTCCATTTTAAGGAAGTCAAATGAAATTATCTGTGGCAAGTTTTAAAGAGCGGTCAAAAGCAGACGCGATTGTGATTCCTTTTTGGCATGGCAAAAAGCAGGCTGAAGTGGCCTTTGCAGGCAAAGAGTTTTCTAAACTTTTTCAGGCTATTATTGAGACAAAAGATTTTTCTGGAAAAGAAGGAGAAGTCTACTACCTAGCCATGGAAGGCGAGATGGAAAAACGGCTTGTGCTGCTTGGCCTTGGAGATGAAAAACGGCTGAGTAATGAGAGTTTAAGGCGCTCTTATGCACATGCCGTAAAGCTGCTGCGCAAAGTCAAAGCGGAAAAGGTTCATCTTATTTTCCCTGCGATGCGGCAAATAAAAGAGTTTTGCCGCGGGGTTTGCGAGGGGCTGTTTCTTTCTAACTACTCATTTGATGAAAATAAAAGTGAAAAAAGTGAGATCTCTCCTCTTATCAAAGAGATCTGCTTTATCGATCTTAAAAAAGAGCTTTTTGCAGAGTGCCAAAGAAGTCTTACGATTGCTTCTTCTGTTTATTTTGCACGTGATCTTGTGATTAATAGTGCCGATGTGGTGACGCCTACTTTTTTGGGCCATAAAGCCAAAGAGATGTCCAAAGAGTTTTCATCTATTAAAACAACTGTTTTTAATCGCAAACAGATCATGCAGGAAAAAATGGGCCTTCTTGAAGCAGTGAGTCGGGGGGCCACAACAGAACCTGCCTTTATTTTAATTGAGTACCGTGGAAATCCACGCTCTAAAGAATTTACAGCTTTAGTGGGCAAGGGAATCACATTTGATTCAGGAGGGCTCAATTTAAAGCCTGGCTCTAATATGGAGACGATGCGTGACGATATGTCAGGCGCTGCAGCAGTGCTGGGTGCTATTCGCACGGCTGCAAAGTTAAAGCTTAAGACAAATGTGCTGGGTGTGATCGCATCGACTGAGAATGCTATTGGCCCAAATAGTTATAAAGTGGGCGATGTGTACAAAAGTCATAGCGGACTTACAGTTTATATTGGTGATACAGATGCAGAAGGCAGACTAGTGCTTGCCGATGCGCTTTCCTATGCGCAAGAAAATTATCAGTTAACGCGTGCCATTGATCTAGCCACTTTAACAGGAAGTATTGTGATTGCTTTAGGAGAAGAGGTTTCCGGTCTTTTCTCAAATAATGACAAGCTGGCAAAAGCACTCTATGAGGCAGGGGAAAAGACTTATGAAAGAGTGTGGCGTATGCCTCTTTATTCAGAATATAAAGAGCTTTTGAAATCCAAGTTTGCCGATATCAAAAATGTGGGAGGCAGAGCGGCCGGTTCCATCACCGCTGCGCTTTTTATCCAGCGGTTTATTAAAAAAGATCTGCCCTGGGCCCATTTGGATATTGCAGGGACTGCTTTTCCAACGGAGTTAAAACCTTACCAGCCCGTCAGTGCTACAGGTGTTGGCGTGCGTCTTCTGGTCCAATTTTTAGAAAATCTGTGAAAACATTTCGCCTTCATGTCACATCTAAGGATCATGGAAACGGGCTGCTTTCCTTTTTGCGCTCAAAATGCAAAGGCCAAGAGATCTCGGTAAAAGCGCTCAAAAGAGCCATCGATAGCAAAAAATGTACTGTCAATGGACGGGTAGAGTATTTTTCCACTCACCCTCTTTCTGTAGGGGACAAAGTCGAATTAAAATTCCTAGATGAAAAAAAGAAGGTATTTCCATTAATAGCGCTCTATGAAGATGAGGCGCTCTACATCTGTAATAAGCCGGCAGGCGTTGTTTGTACTCCTAAAATAAGTCCCTACCATCTTGTTCACCGCCTTGATAAAGAGACTTCAGGGGTTCTTATTTTTGCAAAGACAGAGGCAGTCAAAGAAAAGATGGTAGAACTCTTTGAAAAAAAAGAGATCAAAAAATTCTATTTAGCCATTGTGGATGGATTACTGGCCGATGAAGGAAAATTAGACCATTTTTTGGTTCCAAAAATAAGCTATGATGGAGGAACCATTTACGCTGCGTCCAAGAAAAAAACAGGCAAAAGAGCAATCACTTTTTGGAAATGTTTGAAAAAAGGTAAGGAAGCTTCCCTTGCCTTGATAGAGCCTATCACTGGTAGGACGCATCAGATTCGGGTGCAGCTACAAACGATTTCTCACCCTATACTAGGCGATTGGCAATATGCGCAGCAATTTGCTTGCTCCTATCGACCCGCGCGCCATCTTTTGCATAGTTATGAGATGCAATTTATCCATCCTTTGACACAAGAAAAAATTGTGGTGTCGGCAGAGCTGCCACAAGATTTTTTAGATGCCCAAGCGGCGTTGGATTTATGAAGATTCTGATTGTCAAGACATCGGCCATTGGAGATGTGATCCAAACATTTCCTGTTCTTTCCTATTTAAAGCGTAAATTTCCTGAAGCAAAAATCGATTGGGTGGTTGAAAAGGGGATCGCTGATCTTGTCATGGCCCATCCAGCAATTAATCAGGCAATTATTGTAGATACCAAAAAGTGGAGAAAGGCTCTCTTTCATTCAAAGACTTGGCAATCTATAAAAGAAGCGTGTAAGCAGCTTAAGCAAACAGAATATGATCTTCTTTTTGATCTTCAAGGCAATAGCAAGTCAGCCCTTTTTACATTGATGGCAAAGAGCAAAAAAAAGATCGGCTTTGGTTTTAAAACAGCCGCTGAAGTTTTAAACTGTTTTACAACCTCTATCCGCTTTAATGTCCCTTTAGAAGGCAATATCCAGATACAATACTTACGTCTAGTACAAAGCTATTTCCAAGATTTTAGCCCATTTTCGTTAGATCCTGTTAGGCTTAAAGGATCACAGCGGACATTTGACCATCCTACTTTAATGGTTTGCTTTGGATCTAGATGGCCCAATAAACAGCTTGGGCTGCCTACCCTTGTGCAGCTTTTGAAAATGGTAGAGTTAAAATTTCCTCTCTCCTTTCTTTTTATATTTAGTAGCGAGCAGGAGAAAAAAGAGGCAGAATATCTTCAAGGACAATTTCCTCAAAATAGCCAAATTCTTGGGCATCTTACTCTTCCAGAGCTGCAAAATGTGATGCATGAAGTAACTGCTGTATTGTCCATGGATTCAGCCACGCTTCATCTTTGTGGAACAACGAGCACGCCCAGTTTTAGTCTATTTGGACCCTCATCTGCCCTTGTGTATAACCCAATAGGAGAGCAGCATATGGCATTGCAGGGGTGCTGCCCTTACGGAAAAACATTTGTCAAACGATGTCCTCTTTTGCGCAGTTGCAAAACGGGTGCATGCATCAAAGATTTAACTGCTCAAGCGATTTTTATAGAATTTGAAAGATTCTTAGAGAAGGCTCTTCAAGATCTCTCTTGTCTCGACAAACATCTCCTCGTGTGAAAGCTGCTGTTCAATCTCCTCTAAAGTCCACCAGCGCAGCAGATTTTTTTTGACAAGCTCTGCATGTAAAGTCCCGCCTGTCGGTTTGGCAATATAAATAAGATCGATGTGCTGATGGGCACCCGATGTGCCGTGCGGAGGAATGTTTTCTAGCAAACATAAATAGGGCCTTTCAATGCTACGCACATCCCAGGCATTGAACCAGAGCTTTTCTTGCCTAATATAATCGATTTCAAGTCCTGTTTCTTCCAATACTTCGCGTCTGCCACATTCTGGCGGTGTTTCGCCGGCTTCAAGATGGCCGCCAGGAGGATTCCATTTCAGATGTTTAGGATGATATACGAGGAGTGTTTTCCCTTCATGAAGGATGTAAACAGTAACGGTAAACTGTCTTTCTATCATAAAATCTATTATAGTTGGATTATTATGAGCAGATTTGAAGATCTTTTACAAGTCGCAGATGTTTTGCAAGGGCCAAATGGTTGCCCTTGGGATAAAAAACAGACCTTTACAAGTTTACAGCCCTACGTACTAGAGGAGGCGCATGAACTTCTTGAGGCAGTGGATGAAAATGATGATCAAAAAATCCAAGAAGAATTAGGGGATCTTCTCTACACAATTCTTTTTTATGGAAAAATTGCAGAAAAATCAAAGCGGTTTACCATTTGGGATGTGATTGAACAGGTCAAGGAAAAATTGATTCGCCGCCATCCCCATGTCTTTGGAAATGTGAAAGTGGATTCTGTACAAGATGTGATTAAAACTTGGGAAAAGGTCAAAAAAGAGGAAAATAAAAAGAAAGGGCGAAAACATTTTTTAGAGGGGATTCCCAAAACGCTCCCACTCCTTGCACGGGCGCAGAAAGTCCTATCTAAAATCAAAAGAACAGAAGTGTTGCAACAAAAGGAAAAAATTGGCGAAAGACTCCTTGCGCTTGTTGCAGAAGCAGAAGAGGCTGGCGTGGATGCAGAGACAGAACTTAGACGTGCCCTTAGCAAACTAGAGAATGGATTAGCTGATAAATCAATGATCTAGTATTTTTTTACATAGATGAAACAGTATCTACTACTTTCCCTATTTTTTATTTCAACAGCTTATGGCCATTACTATTGTCCTCCCGGAATTAGTGACCATTTCCAAATGACTGCGGATTGGATGTATTTAAGACGCTCCAATTTTCCAGATCGCACTTTAGCAGTGAATAATAATCTGCTTGATGCCAGTGGAAATCCAGAAGTTGCGCTCGATAGCAAAGATCTCACCAAACATTGGAATTGGAGAACAGCTCTTTTTGGCAAACTGACCTATGTTTACAGTCAAAAATCGTCTTTAGAAGCGCTCTATTTTTATGTCTATCCGTGGCATGGCCGCGCTATCACGGGGGCAGCAGCATCACTTGCCTTTCCATTTCGCGATCCTACTTTTACAACCGATTTTAATAATGCCAGTGTTGTAGATGCCAAATACATCTCTCAGTTGCAAAATGGAGAGTTTAATTATTGGTGCCATTTAACCCCGCGCCGCATTAACTATTTTTCTGCCTCCTGGGTCTTGGGATTCCGGTTTCTTTATTTAGCGGAAAAGCTCAATTTAACCTACACGCAATCAACCGATGTTTCTGACTATCGGATATCGACCAAAAACTATCTTTATGGCGCGCAGCTTGGTGTGATGTTGGAGATTAATCCTAGCCCACGCTGGACATGGACAATCATTGCGAAAGGAGCCGGTTTTGGCAATGATGCCCATAATAATCTATTTCTGGGTGATCTAAATAATACTGTAGTACTCAAAGATTTC
>CAYSQP010000011.1:0-8930 GCA_964433285.1 uncultured bacterium
GATCAGAAGTAGAAAAGGAAAAATAAGTAGGTGAGCAGTAAAAGGAATTTGATACATGGTCATCAAAATTAACATAAAAAAAAGCGATACAAAAAAATCGATAAAAACACCTAAGCAGCTGGAAATGGGAATATAGAGGCGCGGGAAATAAATTTTAGTGATCAGCCGTTCATCCTGAATAAGACTGATACTGGCCCTTTGTAGCGCCACAGAAAAAAACATCCAAGGAATCAGTCCACAAAATGCAAACACAAGATAGGGAATTCCTTCAGAAGAGAGTTGGGCACATTTTCCAAAAATAACAGCAAAAACAAGCGAGGTTAATAGTGGTTGTCCAATGACCCAAATCACCCCTAATGAAGTTTGTCTGTAGCGCAGCTTAATATCTCGCAAGGTAAGCATGTACAGGATATCGATAAACTGTAAAAGTTCTCGCAGATAGGCTTTATTCCAAAAAGATCTGGCTTCGATGATGATTGGCTTTCTCATAGGAATAAGAATACTCGATTTACAGATTATCTTCGAGGAGATGTAGCTCTTGGTAATGTTTCAGCTGATCTCTGAGCTGAGCAGCATCTTCAAAACGGAGCTCTTTGGCGGCTTGCCGCATCTGCTTTTCGCATTGAAGGATTTTGGCATTGAGCTCTTCTTTTGAAAGATGGCGGGGCGCCTCTTGTGCCTTTGGTGTGGGCAGTACATCTCCAAAAGATTCTAAAAGAGTCTCTATTCTTTCCCTTTTAGCTGTCGTTGGAATAATGCCATGTTTTTCATTATACGCTTCTTGCTCGGCACGTCGCTTTCCAGTGATTGCGACTGCATTTTGGATGCTTTTGGTGAGTGTGTCGGCATACATAACGACCCTGCCGGCAACATTGCGCGCGGCTCTTCCACAGGTCTGAATTAAAGAAGTTTCGCTACGCAAAAATCCCTCTTTATCTGCATCTAAAATAACCACCAGTGATACTTCTGGTAAATCAAGTCCCTCTCGTAAAAGATTGATGCCAACAAGCACATCAAATAGTCCTCTTCGAAGATCATTTAAAATTTGCACGCGCTCTAAGGTCTCAATATCTGAATGTAAATATTTTGCTTTGATGCCAACATCTTGCAGATATTTTGTAAGGTCTTCCGCTAGCTTTTTTGTGAGCACGGTCACTAGTGTACGTCCTTTTTTTTCTGTTTCGGAAGTAATTTCCTCTAGACAATCATCGACCTGATTGGTGGCTGGTTTTATTGTGATTTGCGGATCTAAAAGACCCGTTGGGCGGATAATCTGCTCAACAATATCTCCTCCTGCTTCCTGTATTTCCCACTGCCCAGGCGTCGCAGAAACATAAATCACATGGTGGATACGCTGATAAAACTCTTCGAATTTGAGCGGGCGGTTATCAAATGCAGAAGGCAGGCGAAAGCCAAATTCCACGAGCGCCTGCTTACGCGAACGGTCGCCATTGTACATGGCATGGACTTGGGGCAGCGTTTGATGTGATTCATCGATAAAGAGCAAGAAATTTTTAGGGAAGTAATCGAGCAGGCAGGGTGGCGGCTGCCCTGGCAATCGTCTGCTAAAATGGCGTGAATAGTTTTCTATTCCTTTGCAAAACCCTATTTCTCGAATCATTTCAAGATCATAACTGGTGCGTTCTTTGATCCGCTGCATTTCGATATAGCGATTGTTTTTTTCAAAAAAAGCAAACTGCTCTTTTAGTTCTTCTTTAATGGTTTCAATCGCATGATGGCGCACGCCTTCGGGGGTGACGTGGTGCGAGCCAGGAAAGATTGAAATCATATCTACTTTTTTCCTGGTTTGGCCCGTGAGTGGATCGATTTCTACAATGCGCTCAATGGTATCTCCAAAAAATTCTATGCGGTAAGCGATCTTTTCTTCATAGGCAGGCATCACTTCTAAAATATCGCCGCGCGCACGAAAAGTGGCGCGGACAAGCTCATAATCACTGCGAATGTAGCGCATTTCTACAAGATGAAGGAGTGTGTCATCACGGCGGACTTCTTGGCCAACGGCAAGTTTGAGCTGCATCTGGCTGTAGTATTCGGGCAATCCTAAGCCATAAATGCAAGAAACAGAAGAAATGATGATCACATCATTTCTTTCAATCAGAGAACGGGTGGCCGATAAACGCATCCGGTCAATCTGATCATTAATGGCCATATCTTTCTCGATGTAGGTATCTGTCCTGGGGATATAGGCTTCTGGCTGGTAATAGTCATAATAAGAGACAAAATATTCGACTGCATTGTCAGGAAAAAAAGAGCGGAATTCCTGATAAAGCTGCGCTGCTAATGTTTTATTATGTGCAAGGATGAGCGTTGGCCTTTTTAATTGGGCAATCACATTGGCCATGGTAAACGTTTTACCAGAACCTGTGATGCCAAGGAGCACTTGCGACTTTTTACCGCTATCTGCTCCTTGGACAAGGGCTAAAATGGCCTCTGGCTGGTCCCCTTTAGGGACCAGATCTGTTTTTAAATGAAAACTCATTCTCCGACTTTAGGGATATAAGGGGCATCCACCATAGAAGAGACCTGGAAGAAGACGACAAAAAGGGCAAATAGAAGCACAATCACAAGAAGGGGTCTTCCACCAGCTACTTTATAGGGCCCTGAAAGCTTTAACTTATAACGTCCTCTCCAAATCATAAATACGGGGAGAATGCCATAGAGAAACATCAGGCAGATACCGCCGGCAAAACTGAGCGCTTTTAAGAAAATTGTGGGATAGATTAAAGCCAGCATCAGCGGCGGGACAACAACAAGTGCGCAAATGCCAACATTTTCATGCTTTTTATGGCTAATTTTAAATCCATCTTCAAGAAAATGGGAAAGTCCCAATGATTGAGCAAGAAAAGCGGTTAAAATCGCAAAAAAAGCAAGGCCGCTTGCAAAATAGCTCACCCAGTGAGTGCCTAAAATGCCAGCGATGGCTTGAGCTGCCTCTTCTCCATTTTTCAAGCTCTCTAAAATACCAGACTTTCCTTCGAGCGGGATAATCCCGATCGTAATCACTTGCCAGAGCAAGTAAATGGCCAATGTCAGTCCACCGCCTAGCAAAATGCTCAATCTGACTCTTTTGTAATCGCCATTCATATACGTTGACAAAACAGGCACCATATTCTGAAATCCAAATGCCAGCACAAACATAGGAAGTGAAAAAAGCATAAATTTAAAATCGGAGCGTAAAAGAAACTCTGCATTCACATGAGCAGCACCCAAGAGCACAAGGCAGATAAAAGAGCCCAGTTTTCCAAGCATTAAGTACCGATTTGTAAAATCGACCGCACGCGTTCCAAAATAGATGAGCCAGCCCAATAATAGAACTAAAAGCAAACTACCAACCCAATCTGGCACATGGATAGAAAAATAGTTTTGAAAAACAGTGGTCATCAAGTTTCCAATCCCTGCGATATAAGCCACGAGAAGCGTATAGAAGAAAAAAAGAAAAAAGATCCAGCTAGAAATTTTCCCTATTTTACCTAATGTGCGTGAGGCCATTGAAACTAAGTTAGTTTTTGAAGAAAACCAGCCATTCATTTCCAAAAGCAGCAGCGATGTGGCCATCATAAAACCAAATCCAAAGAGAAAAGCAAACAAAGAAGGGACAAAACCTCCTAATCCTGTCATAATGGGGAGTGCTAAAATTCCGACCCCAATACAACTTCCAATAATCAAAAGCACAGCGCCAAATACGCTTCCCTGTTTTTTATCCATTGGCAAGCCTCGCTCTTATCTTTTCCACAGTGCGGATCTCCTGACCCAGCCGTCCTAATTCATATCCTTCGTAATCAACAAATTTGAAAAAACGCTCAAAGCAAGGAAATGCTTCCGACACCTGTTTTGCAAGCTCTTGCGCAATGTAGCGGTAGGAAGGGTGGCCTGCAGGCGAAGAGCGCAGTTCGCACAGCCATTGCAGCGCACGCAAATTAAGATGAAAATACCAGCGGATATTGTAACCCATTGGAACGATATATTGTGCCTCTTCAGGAAGCTGGCTCACAATAAAATCATAAGCCTGTTTGGCCGCATCCATCGCATCGCAATAAGGTTTTTCCATCTCTGTTTTGCGAATTTCTTGCGGCACATAGTAGCCATAATCACAGGTTAAAAGTTGTTTTTCTTGCGAAAGCATGCGGTGCCGCTGCAAATCGCGATAAATGCCGAAATCAGCCAAGATTTCAAAATTAAAATAGGCTTGTTCTAAAGCTCGTGGCGAATTATGGCGTCTGTTTTCTCTGAAACTAACTCCTGCTTCCAAAATATGATTCAGCTCTTCATCGGAAAGACTTTTGCAATGTTCTTGTAATTCAAAAAGTCCCACATCAGATGTTGAAAAAAGTAGCGCTGCAGCTACTTTAATGGGACTTTCAGGGTCATAGGAGACAAGTCGTACTCCGGAGCCGGCCAATCTCTCCAGATCAGAGGTGTGCTTCTCCACAAGCAGCTTGATTTCTGCCTGCATCTGATCTGTGAACTTAGAAAAACTATGTTGGTATTTGTGCGTCGGCTCGCCCCTTCTAACAAAAGAAGGGATGACTTTACACAGTTCCTGATAGCTTTTTTTTCCAATATCCTGGATTTCAGCTAAATTATTGGCGTTGCATTTCTGGATAAAACTTTCATAAAAACGGCCATTTCCAAATACCCCCATGTTCGTCAACGCACTGGCGGGCAAAAGTCCTCTTAAACAATCCAAAACTTTTGCACGAATGGCCGCTGTATAGGCCACTTTAGATACATCATGCTCTTTAGGAAATCGCTTTTCCAGCTGTTCTGTAAGTGGAGGAATAAGTGCAGAATAAGTTTCAAAAAGATGGTTGCATGTATCGACATAAGTCTCTCGAAAGGCAGATGTCATTAAAATCGGCTCACGATAAAAAAGGTATTCACCTCCAAATTTTTGATCAAAATAGATATACCGCGTTGATTTTTCAAGAGGAGATGCACCGATCCGACAATCCTCAATCTGCTTTGCTGCTAGCATCGAAATATTTTCAAATGCAAGATGCGCACCGCCCAATTCTCCAATGGAATCATCTCCATAGCCATCTAAAATGCGATCATAAAAATTCTGCGCTTTTTTAATGGCCATGATCTGATCTTCCATTTCATGATCTTCTTCTTTTACTTTTGCAAGATTAGCAATAGCAGAAAAAGCTGTTTCCTCATTTAAAATGAACTCTTTTAAAAGTAGTGAACGCAACCCCAAACTGGAGCGTGAATAACGAGAGAAAAGTGCGCCTTTAATCACTTCTGGAAGATTTTTTAAGACAAAAATATTGCTTGTTGTATTGGAAACAAATCGATTTAAAATCTTAATTTGCTGTTCTGTAAATTCTTCGTAATGTTCGATCATAAAATCCTTTAACGTAAGCCCCATTCTAGCTATCCTGTTATTTTCGAGCATAAGAAAAAATGTTGAAACGCCCACGACGCAACCGTAGAACTGCTGCCATCCGCTCTCTTGTGGAAGAGACCACTCTGTGCCCTTCCGATTTAGTTGTCCCTTTCTTTATTTTGCCTGGGAGAAATCAAAAGTCAGAAATCGCAGCGCTCCCTGGGATTCATCGACTTTCAATGGATCATATTCTCAAACAAGCCGAAGCGCTCCATCGTCGAGGGATTCAGGCTTTGCTCTTGTTTCCGTTTGTCCCGCAAGAATTGAAAGACCCTGAAGGCAGCTATGCGCTCGCAGAAAAGGGAACCTTGCCAGAAGCGCTTACACTTTTAAAAGAAAAAATTCCTTCACTCTGTCTGATCGCTGATCTTGCCTTAGATCCCTATACCTCTCATGGCCATGATGGGCTGGTTGGAGAAAATGGCGAAATTCTCAATGACCCTACAGTAGACCGCCTTGCTCAAATTGCTTGTCTATACGCACAGGCAGGTGCCGATTTTATCGCACCGAGCGACATGATGGATGGAAGAGTGGGGGCTATCCGGAGAAAATTGGATCAGCATCAGTTTGAACATGTAGGGATTATTGCTTATACAGCAAAATATGCTTCAAGTCTGTACCGTCCTTTCCGTGAGGCATTGGCCTCTGCTCCCAAATTTGGAGATAAAAAAACGTATCAACTTTCCTTTGCCAATGCAAGGGAAGCGCTCTTAGAAGCACAACTGGACGAAGAAGAGGGCGCTGATATTTTGATGGTTAAACCTGCACTTTTTTATTTAGATGTGATTGCAAAACTCCGCGCAACGACCCATTTGCCTCTCTCTGCCTATCACGTCAGTGGTGAATATGCGATGGTGATGGCAGCTCATGAAAAAGGCTACTTAGAAGCGCCCAAAGTATTTCTTGAAGCGCTTCTTTCCATCAAACGAGCTGGCGCCGATTTTATTTTCACCTATGCTGCCGAGCAAGTGCTCGATGTTTTAGATATATAAAAATAATTTTCAAGAGCAGTTAATTGAAGTTAAATAGTGTCCTCTCTATACTGCAATGGACCAAGGTAATCTTTGTTTAAATTTTTTAAAATATGATGGCATTCCAAGTGGATCAAACTGAAGGAATTCGGATGGGGTATCTAGAACATTTTGAATCGGCTCTAGAGAGCCACGATGCAAATGCATTACTGCGTTTGTGGGAAGAATACACTTCTGCCGACACAATCAATGGAGAAGATTTAAAAGATATTTTAATTGCGATTAAAAATTCTCCTTTAAGCGATTACGTTGGCCGCCATATCGAACGGATCATCCCTCTATGGCAGACATTGGAAATATCAGATCTTTCAGACCAGATTTTAAAACTCATTATTGACTTAGAAGAGATCAATAGCCAACAGCTCAGAACTTTAGCCCAAGAATATTTGGAAAGAAAATATAGCCAAGACCCACAGTTCAATGAAAAAATGCGCATTGTGGGCATGCGCACAAAAGGCGAGAGTTTCAAAGGAGTCATTAGCCATTTTGAACTTCTGAATCACATGCAAAAAGGGAAATTTGTCTTCCATACAGGTGGTTGGGGTGTGGGAGAAGTGATGGATATTTCCATGTTGCGCGAACAAGTGAGCATTGAGTTTGATTACGTGCCAGGGCGCAAAGATATCTCTTTTAAAAATGCATTTAATTGTTTAATTCCTATTCCTGATGACCACTTCTTAGCACTGCGTTTTGGTTCTCCTGATGTTCTCGAAGAAAAAGCGAAAAAAAATCCCGTTGAAGTGATTCACATGCTGCTTAGAGATCTTGGACCAAAAACAGCCGGGGAAATTAAAGATGAGCTATGTGATCTTGTGATTCCAGCTGCTGAATGGAACCGTTGGTGGCAAGGGGCGCGAAGCAAAGTCAAAAAAAACACCATGATTGAATCGCCCGATGATTTGAGCCAGCCCTTTCGCTTACTCAAAAAAGAAATTACGCACGAAGAGAAATTACAAAAAGCGCTTGAGACAGGACCCGATGCTGATACACTGATCCAGCTTATTTATTCTTTCATCAGAGATTTTTCCGAGAGCTTAAAAAATGCCCAATTTAAAGCATCGCTTCTTGAAAAGCTCCAAAAATTAATCTCTGATAAGCAGCTCACTAAAGCCCAAGAAATCCAAATCCATTTCTTTATCCAAGATTTAAGTAATCAGAAAGATTATCCTCTTATTAAAGAGTTGATTCAACAGTGGGGTGCACCGGCAGACGTTTTAAAAGAGATCTCGATCCAAGCTTTCAAAAAAAGAGCGCTTACAGAAATCAAACAAGTACGTCAAGATTGGAAAGATATTTTCTTAAAAATCATCTTTACTGTTGATCAAGCAGTGCTACGTGATTATCTCCTAACTGAGTTATTAGCATCAGATGCAAAGGCTGCAGCTATTAAAAAATTAGAAGATTTGGCTGCTCACCCCGCGCAAAATCCAGAAGCTTTTATCTGGTATTTTCAAAAAATTATCGCTGATTCTTCACTGCCTTTTGGAGATGCCCAAGGAAAGAGCCACTTTTTTGAATCTTTGCTCGTATTGCTAAACCATCTCGAACAAAAAGGTGAATATAGAGAGCTGATCAAAAAAATACATTCTATTTTATCAGGCAGCCGTTTTGCTATCGTTCGCCAGATCATGAAAGAGGCTTCTTTGCGCGATGTCCAAGAATTTTTACTGCTTGTGACAAAGTGTCATTCGCTGACTGATCATGACATTAAAATTTTCCATTCTCTTGCAGAGGTGGTCCATCCAACCCTTGCTAAAAAGAGCAAAAAGAAAGAAGAAGCGCCTGAAGAAGAGGTCATTTGGACAACACAAGAAGGTTATCAAAAACTTCAAAAACGCATTGAAAAGATTGCGACTGAAGAGACAGTGGAAAATGCAAGAGAAATCGAAGTGGCAAGAGGACATGGGGATCTTCGCGAGAATGCTGAATTTAAATCAGCGCTTGAAAAGCGAGATCGCCTGCAGGCAGAGTTGAAGTTTCTTTCAGATCAGCTCAACCATTGCCGTATTATCACAAAAGATGACATTACTACCGACCGTATCAGTGTAGGGGTTGTTGTCGAATGTAAAAAAGCCTCTGGGGAAAAAGTTTCATATGTACTACTTGGTCCTTGGGATGCAGATCCAGATCGAGGAATACTTTCTTTCCAATCAAAACTTGCGCAGTCTATGCGCGGCCTCAAAGTCGGCGACCGCTTTAAAGCCCAAGGCGAAGAATACACAATCACAAACATCAAATCAGCTTTATAAGACGTGTTTGCATAATTGTTTAAAATCGGGCATAGGCCCGATTTTAAAGGAAAAAATAAAAAGAAGAAAAAAGGCGTGAATAGACGTCGGGACTAGCGTCCCTGCGTCCCGTTGAGCTATTCTGGCTGCGCCAAATCGATTTTTCATCCGGAAGTCCGTGCGAAGCACTGTCCTTCCTCCTTCAAATCAATTTTGCTTTGCCATAATAGCCGTCGGCTGCAACGGCGCTCTTCCCTAAAA
>CAYSQP010000012.1:0-8873 GCA_964433285.1 uncultured bacterium
TACTCTCCTGTATGCCGCTCAAAGAGCTTGCAAAGCTGGGCCATGGCATGGTCTGCCGCAGCGCATTTATCATCGATGAAGTCACTGTCAAAGTCATGGCAAAAAATGGACGGAAATTTGCTGTGGTAAAGATCAGCGACGGAATGGTCCATTTTGAAATTCCGATCTGGCCCGATCTTTATGAAGAGAAATTACATCTCATAAAAGAAAATCAACTTGCATTTGCTGTGCTGCAAGTGGAAAAGCAAGATGAGGAGGTAAAAATCCAGTGCCGTCATTTAGAAGATTTAACAAAGGTCGATGAAGAGATCATCAAAGCCTGTGATCTTGCCTATGATAGAGCACGTATGAGTGGTAAAATGGGTCAGTTCCGCGAAGGGAAAAAAAGCAGCCCTGCTTCCCATGTTGTTAAAAAAGAAGAAAAACGGGTACTCCATTTAAAAATTTCGGCACATGCTCTAAAGCTTAGTCAAATTATGCAGCTAAAAGAGCTATTCCGCTCTTTTCCAGGTCCTGTGCCTATTGAATTAGAGCTGATCAATCGAAATGGATCTAGCTCTTGTATCCGCATCAATGCCCCTTGGGGGGTAGAATGGAACCAAGAGTTTGCGCAGAAGATTGGTGCCTTTCCTCTTGAAAAATGTGAAATAAAATAAAAATATGATAACACCCATAATGCAATGGCAATCATTGCCTAGTGATTCTCTTTTTCATATTTCAGCTTTTTTAGAACCAGAAGAAGTGGTCAGTGCAAGTTTAGCTTGCCGTAGCTGGAGTATATTAAATAATGATCCAAGTGTATGGAAACAGCAGTGTGAAGTTCATAAAATAGCTGCACTAGAAAATGCAGATTATAAAGCAGAGTTTTCAAAGCCTTTGAATGGGTTTGGGGTTAGAGATTGGGAGATCTATTTAGGCGCAAAAGTAGTTGGCTGGGCACGCCCTGCAGGGTTCCACAGAATCAATCATCAACCTTGTCCGTTTTGGCCGGGTAAAAAAATACAAGATACCCATGTATGGACCTACATCCCGAGTAGAGTCGAAATAAAAGGAAAAGAGATCACACTTTCTTTAAATGATGTGCAAAATTTAGTGAAAAAACCTCTTAAAGGCCACTCTGCTAGGTTTCTTCGGCTTACTTCTCTCATTGCCCATAATTTTTCAAAACCTTTAAAGGGCGGGTATTGGATACTCACAACAAAAATGATTGTGGAAAGTACTAGAGGCCAAGATTATGAGGTGCAAAAACAGCTCGTTCGAAGAGAGGGATATGAGGCACCAACAAGAGAAGAGGCTGTTTTAAGAGAATTTTTAAGTTACGTTAAATTTGGGAATTTTTTTTTAGAAAAAAATCCAGTCACTTATACAAATACCAGAACGGTCTGTGGTGGCTGGCGCTGTTCAGTCGGAGGTTTTAGTCAGACTAGCCTCAATGTGATTTGCGCTTTTCAGTTTGACAGCTGCGGGCTTATTGGGATGAAGAAGTTCTCTTGAAATTATAGAGAGTTTTCAGCTACTCTCCCTCTATGCGCTATTTTCTTTCTTTTCTTTTTCTGCTTTTCCCTATTGCAGGGTGGCCTTCCTACACAATCCGAGGTGGCAAACTAGTTGACCGCGATATGTTGCCTTCGCTGCCTCCTGAAGGCCACTACCAAAGCATGGTGAGTGCCAACGAAAAACAAGAGTGGAAAGAGCTTGTACGTCATTCAACTATTCTAAATAAATATTTTAGATATACCCCTTTTAGCCAAGAAGCACTTTTTTTCTTAGGTGTTGGCTATTTTAAAATGGAAAATTATGAATTTGCCAACAATAAGTTTTCCACCTACTTAAAGCAGCAGGTAACGCCGAAACATTTTGAAGAGGCAATCCAGTACAAGTTCACAATTGCTGAAAAATTTCGTGAAGGGGGGAAAAAACATCTTTTTGGTTTAGAGAGTATGCCCCAGTGGCTGCCTGCAAAGGAAGAGGCAATTGCCATTTATGAGGAGGTCATAACAGCGCTTCCCCACCATGATTTGGCAGCGCGCTCCTACTTTGGAAAAGCACAGCTTTTACTAGAAAATGAAGATTATCGCTCAAGTATTGAGACCTACCAGATGCTGATTCGCAGATTCCCCAAACATCCACTTGCCGTAGAAAGTTATATTGGCATTGAAAATGTGTACTTAGTTCAGTCAGAACAAGAGTTTCCAGATCCTGATTTTTTAGATCTTGCGGAAATTAACTTGCGCAAGTTTAAAGATAATTTCCCCAGCGAAGAAAGATATGCTGTTGCAGAGGCAAATTTTAGCAGAATGCGTGAGCGTTATGCGCAAGATTTATTTGAAACGGCCCAATTTTATCAAAAGAGAAATAAGAATAAGGCAGCTGTGATTTACTATAAAAAAATCCTTGGCAAATATCCCGAGACCTTTGTTGCAAAGGAATCCCAAAAACGTCTAGAAGTTCTAGAAAAAAAGATTGCCAGCCAAACGCAGTGAAGCGCTCTTTTTTGTTTTTATTTCTGATTTTTTTAGCAGCATGTGGATACCGCTTTGAGCGTGGCTTTGAAGGAAAAACCACGATTTCAGTGCCCTATGTTCAAGGGGACTATGAAGGAAAATTTACAGATGCGCTTGTAAGGGCTCTTTTCCAGTCAGGTGCTTTTGAATATAGGCGCAGCTGCGGCCGCCTTTCTCTTGAGGTGGTTGTGCAAAATGATGAAAATGAGCGGATTGGATTTCGCCATGATAGGAGCAATAATAACAATAAATTGCGGAAAAATATTATCGGTGTTGAAAACCGCAGAACAATTTGCGCGCAAGTGACTTTGATTGATACAGTCACAGAGGAAATTGTCTTAGGGCCTTACAGTGTAAAGTCATTTGTCGATTACGATTACCTGAATGAAAATTCACCTGAAGATACCTCTTTTATCGATTTAGAAGGCATCCGAGAAACTTCTATTGGGTTTTCGCTGGGCCAGCTGGATTCTAAAGATTCTGCTGAAAGAGATGCTCTTTGGCCTCTTTATCAAAGATTGGCGCAGAAAATTGTGGACGCCATTTTAGCCTATGAATCTAACGAATAGCTAATCTTATTTCTTTTTGCCGATAGATGAAATAATCGCTTCTGTATCAATCACTTCGATTAAAAAATGCTGAAGCACTTTTAGGATATATCGAGGGGTATTATAAACCCCAGCTGTAGAAAAGACGATTTCTAAATGGGGTTTATTTTGATTTAAAAGCGCAATATAAGTCAGAGTAGAGGCAATGTTATCGATCACACGTGGGACAATCCAAATAGCAAATTGCTCATTATAGAGAGTGACTTTTTCCGCTGTTTCTAGCACATGGAAAAGATGGGTTAAATTGTCGGTAGAACTCCCTTCTAGTTTATCATGGTTGAGAAGACCAATATCATTTAAAAGCGTCATATTCACAGATAGAATTCCATCGGGAATCCATTTACGAAGATTTTCAGAAGATTCCTGATACGCATCTTCTAAGTGCATTGGATCAATCATAAAATAACCGCCGTGATAGATACTGCTAGACACTACCGCCCTTAAACCTAGTTTATCTTTCATAAATAGTGTCTGTCAAGTATGATTGGTAAAAGCCTTACTTTTATCCAGTTACATGTTTTGGTGCTTTTTTCTATTTTCTTTTGTTTGTATTTTTCAGCTTAAGTCAGAACCACTTAAGGCTTCCACGAAGGCCAAATGCGCCATTCTTATCAATGCAGACAGCGGCGCGATCCTCTATGAAAAAAACAAAGATGCTCCCTGTTTTCCTGCAAGCACGACAAAGATCGCCACACTGATGTACTTGCTTGAAAAAAAACCGCAGTGGAATGCTTCCATCCCGATTTCAAAGCAGGCCATTGCCATGGTGCCTGCCCATTTAAAAAAGAAAAATATGCAAGCGTATCCTCCTTATATCCTTGAAGATGATGGGAGTATGTTGGGAGTTAAAGAAGGACAGTCCTGGCCTTTAGAAACGCTTCTCTATGGGCTTATGTTGGAGTCTGGTAACGATACAGCCAATGCACTGGCCGAATTTTGCTGCGGCACGATAGAGCAATTTATGCATGAACTTAATGGCTTTATCGAAAGTGATTTAAAATTGAAAAATACCTATTTTTGCAATCCGCATGGCCTACACTACCCCGACCATGTAACAACTGCAAGCGACCTATCCAAAATCACTCAATATGCACTGCGCCACCCTAAATTTAGAGAAATTGTGCAAGCGACCCATTTTGAGCCCGATGGTACCTTGAATCTAAAAACGTTTGTTCAGCATAACCGGCTGCTTAAAAGAGGCCACTATTTTTATTCAAAGGCTATTGGAGTAAAAACAGGCTACCATTCCCATGCCGGCCATAATTTAGTGGCTGCAGCAGAGCATGAAGGGCGCTGTTTGATTGCTGTCCTCATGGGTTATGACGATCCCAATGAGCGCTATAAAGATGCGATGGCCCTTTTTGAAAAGGCTTTTAAAGAGAAAAAACTTATCCGTACTTTTTTTGCCAAGGAATGTGATCTTTTTTCCCACACGATCCCGAAGGCAGATAAAATTTTAAATGCACGGCTCTCCGATGATATTAAATTGGAATATTTTCCCTCAGAAGAGCCTAAATTGCACTCTTCTATCTTTTGGCACCCACTCACATTGCCGATTGAAAAAGGAAGCATCGTGGGGGACTTAAAGCTACTTGATGATAATCATACCCTCGTTCTCTCTACGCCTATTTTTGCGGAAGAGAAAGTAGAGAAAAAATTCTTTTTCCGTGTGCTCGATCTATTGAAGAACCATTATTTCCTAGCAGGACTTATGGAGGCAGCGCTGGTAGCTGGCTTGATCCTCTATTTCCGAAAAAGACGGGTGAATAAGCCGCGCCACTCTTCTAAAGACAAATCTTCAGGACGTGCTTGAGGATTGCAGTGAAGTTCTTTGAGCTTTAATTGGATTTGTTCTTTTGAACTAAATTGCCTTAAAGAAGAACTTAAGGTTTTGCGCCTTTGTTGGAATGCTGTTTTGATAAAGGAAAAAAAGTCATCCAATGGAGTCTCTACAGGTTTAAGTCGCACTGTGATCACGGCCGACTCTACTTGCGGGGCAGGGAAAAAGCAGCGCGGGCTAACAAGAAAATAGTCTTGGACAGTGCTGTAGGATTGGACAAAAAGAGAAAGCGGGCTATAGGCAGAACATTTTTCTTTGGCAGCCATCCGCTCTGCAAATTCTTTTTGGACCATGAGCGTCATACTGCTAAATTGATCCGATAAAGGAAGAAGCTTTCCTAGGATAGGTGAACAGATATGGTAAGGAAGATTAGAAATCACTTTTGCTTTCTTATCTGTCTTATAATTGTGCAATGGAAAGGTTAAAATATCGGCCTCTACAATTTCAAGTCTTTGGTCTGCAGTTTGCAGACGCTTGAGCTTATCTGCAAAAGCAGTATCCATTTCTATAGCCAGTACCTGAGCGCCTGCCTCCAGTAGGGCTTCTGTAAGCGCGCCTGGCCCTGAGCCAATCTCAATGACAAAATCGCCTTTTTCCACTTTTGAGGCAGCCACTATCTTACGCACAATATTGCCATCAATAAGAAAGTTCTGGGAGAGGCTTTTTTTCGCCCGGCTTGATTGTAAAAGCAGATGGAGCTCGGAGGGTCGATAGATAGGCATAGCTATTTACCGGAAGGCGAAGGGAACAAAGTCATCAGGGATATCCAGCAAGAATTTTTCATCAAAATTAAATTTCTCGCGCACTTTTGTTAGATAGATTTTGCCTTCGCGGTCCATGGCCTGTTGGACTAAATTTTGGTACAGCTCTTCAGATTTTTCTTCAAATGGAGCTGTTTGCGTTATTTTATGATCTTTTAAATAAAAAATACGGTGAACAATGGATTGATCAAAGCGGCTGACCTGTTTGACAGGTTCGCTATAGGAATGAGCAGGCAAAGAGGTCAAGATTGCCTTGTGTGATTCAGAAAGATTTTTGCCTGTGACTTCATACTCTTCTGAAATATTGAAAGAGATGCTAGAGTCCAAAAGCTCTTTAGCTTTTTCACCCAACACTTTAAAGCATGCGCCTTCTTCTTGTAGATCTTGGCGTGCTTTTTGGGCTAGCTCCGCGCCTGTTTTTTCATCGGGAGCACGGATTGAAAGCACCTGGTATTTCCAGGTTTCGATCGGTGGATTTAAAACGCAATATTTTTTATATGCTTCTTTGATCTCATGGGGTCCGATGCCATTGATGGCTTTAGATTGAACACGGTACCACATCATGCGCTGGACAACATTTTCCGAGTAGAGCATTTGCCATGCCTCATCGTATGTGATACCCAATTTGTCTAAAGTGGGCATAATGTTGGGGCCGAAACGCTCATGCATTTGTTCTCTGATATCGGCATCAGGAATTTTCAGCTCCAGTTTTTCTGCATCTGCCATCATGAGTTCATTATCGATCATCTGATTGAGTGTTGAGCGCCATTGGCTATTGAAAAACTGGTAGCGTGCCATTGGGTTATTGGCATATTCTGGATAGGAGCGGGCAAGCTGCACATCCATTCTTTTCACAATATCCAGTACAGAAATTGTTTTATTTTGAATGCGCGCTAGAATACGGTTATTAATAATGAGCTGCCCTTCAGAGTCCTCCGCGAACCCAACTGCACAACTCAAAACCAAAATAAAAAAATAAATCACCCTTTTCATTGATAGGAATTATAAATGAGAAAACCTTTTAAATTAAAGCAAGAAGACGCCATAGCGGCCTGCTTAATTCTTTCTTCTATTCTTAGAATTCCTCTATAATCTTGCCTTATGATTGGATCTAAGGGAGTTGTTTGTATAATTCCGGCAAGATTGGGCTCGGTACGCTTTCCGAGGAAAATAGTGGCCCCTCTATGCGGGAAACCACTGATCCAATGGGTTTGGGAAGCTGCCAATAAAGTAGAGCTTTTTGATGAACTAATCTTTGCTATTGATGATGAAGAAACTGCCAAGATCATCGCTGGATTCGGTGGAAAATTCTTGATGACATCGAAAAAATGCCAAAACGGAACAGAACGGCTTATCGAAATCTGGAAAAGCAAAAAAATCAAAGGTTCAATTTGGGTTGGCTGGCAAGCTGATGAACCCTTTGTTACCCCTTCTGTTGTGGGAGAATTATTGCAATCTTGCGATACCGATGGTGCGGATATCTGGACTTTATGTAAAAAAATAACTCATACGCATGAAATTTTTTCGCCCCATACTGTAAAAGTAGTCCGCAATCAGGCCCATGATGCGCTCTATTTTTCTCGTAGCCCCATTCCCTATATCCGGGATGAAAAATTCAATGGTAAACAAATATTTTATAAGCATGTTGGCATGTATGCTTTTAGCAGTGATGCATTAGAAAAAATTGCAAAGCTAAAACCCTGCGAAATCGAAATGGCCGAACAGCTTGAGCAGCTCCGGTTTCTTCATGGTAAATTAAAAATTAAAGTCCACGAAACAGAGCATGAAATTTTTAGCATCGATATTCCCGATCAATTAAAGCTAGCCGAAAATTTTATAGAGAAGCGCCAAAAAGCGCTGATTTGATATCCTAGCCCACACTTATGTCATCCACCCAAGAGCTTCTTAAAGAAAGGTCTGATTATAAATATGGCTTTTCAACCGATATTGAAATGGAGTCCATTCCAAAGGGCTTAACCGAAGAGACTGTCCGGCTGATTTCTGCAAAAAAAAATGAACCGGAATTTCTTTTGCAATTCCGTCTTAAAGCATTGAAGCGCTTTTGTGAAATGGAAGAGCCTAAATGGTCCAATGTGCGTTATGAACCGATCGATTTTCAAGATATTTGCTACTATAGCGCACCAAAGAAAAAACAGTCTTTGAGTCATTTAGACGAAGTCGACCCGCAGCTTTTGAAAACATTTGAAAAGCTGGGCATTCCTTTAGATGAGCAAAAACGGCTTTCTAATGTGGCCGTTGACGTGGTGTTTGATTCTGTTTCACTGGGTACTACCTTTCAAAAAACATTGCAAGACGCAGGGGTGGTCCTCTGCTCGATTTCAGAAGCCGTGCAAAAATACCCTGATTTAATGGAAAAATATTTAGGTAGTGTTGTCCCCATTGGGGATAATTTTTATTCGGCGCTCAACTCAGCTGTGTTTTCCGATGGTTCTTTTGTTTATGTGCCGCAAGGTGTGCGCTGTCCCATTGAATTATCGACCTATTTTCGTATCAATGACCGTACAACAGGCCAATTTGAACGGACACTGATTATTGCAGAAGAAGGCTCTTACGTGAGTTATTTAGAAGGCTGCAGCGCACCTGCTTATGATAATAAACAGCTACATGCGGCAGTTGTTGAGCTAATTGCCCATGAACAAGCTGAAATTCGCTACTCCACAGTGCAAAATTGGTATGCAGGCGACCCAAAGACAGGTGCGGGTGGGATTTACAACTTTGTCACAAAGCGGGGCAGATGCTTAGGTTTCCGCTCTAAAATCTGCTGGACTCAAGTAGAAGCAGGTGCTTCAATCACTTGGAAGTACCCTAGCTGTATCCTTCAAGGAGATGAATCTGTCGGTGAATTTTATTCTGTGGCGCTGACAAATGGCAAAATGCAGGCGGATACGGGCACAAAGATGATCCATTTAGGCAAAAATACACGCTCAACGATTGTCTCAAAGGGCATCTCTGCAGACGAATCTGCAAATACTTACCGTGGACTTGTAAAGATTGCGAAAGGTGCCACAAATGCACGCAATTATACGCAATGTGACTCGATGCTTGTGGGCAGCTGTTGCTCTGCCAATACTTTCCCTTATATTGAGGCAGGCAATTATAGCTCAGAAGTTGAAGATGAAGCTTCCCCTTCAAAAATGAA
>CAYSQP010000013.1:0-8743 GCA_964433285.1 uncultured bacterium
CAAAGGCAAGCGAAGTTTTGCCTGATCCTGAAGGACCTGTGCAAACGGTCATTTTTCCATGTGGAATGGCAGCGTCGATATTTTTTAAGTTGTTTTGCGCTGCTCCTTCAATCAAAATCGCTTGCTGCTCGATGGCAGCGATCTTTTTTTCCTTTTTAAGCGGGATAAATGTGTGATGGAAAAGGCTTTGAAGCGCATGGCCTGTGGGGCTTTTCATGCGTGCAATTTTTTCCGGCCTTCCTTCAGCAATGACCTCTCCACCGCCATCGCCCCCTTCTGGCCCTAAGTCGATCACCCAATCGGCTGTTTTGACAAGATCCATATTGTGCTCAATCACAACAACCGTATTGCCGTAGGAAACAAGCTGTTGCAGCACATCAATCAGCTTATGGATATCATGAAAATGGAGGCCGGTTGTTGGTTCGTCTAAAATGTAGATGCAATCTCCTTTGGAAGGGCGAGAGAGTTCTTTGGCCAGTTTAATTCTTTGCGCTTCACCGCCAGATAGGGTTGGTGAGGCCTGCCCCAAAGTGAGATAGTCAAGCCCCACTTTCAGTAGAATGTCTAATTTTTGCCTGATTTTGGGAAATGCTTCGAAAAAATGGTAAGCCTCTGCAATGGTCATTTCGAGCACATTGAAAATGTTTTTGTCTTTATAGCGCACAGATAATGTTTTGGAATCAAACCGCTTTCCTTCGCAATGGCTACATATAACCCACTCATCTTCCATAAAATCCATATCGATTTTGACCATGCCCATCCCCATACAAAAAGGGCAGGAGCCTTCTTTAACATTAAAGCTAAAACGCCCTGGTCGATATCCATGCGCTTGGGATTCAGGAAGAGAGGCAAAAAGATCACGGATCTCATCTAGAATTTTAATATAAGTCGCAGGGTTGGAGCGTGGTGTCCGTCCAATAGGGCTCTGGTCAATAGCGATCACTTTTTCTAGCTCTTTTGTGCCTTGGATGGCCTTATGTTTGCCAACGCCAAGCTGCGAGCCCATGAGTGCATTAGAAAGGGCAGGATATAAGATATCCAGCATCAAAGAAGATTTGCCAGAACCTGAAACTCCTGTGATCGCAACAAACAGGCCCAAAGGTATTTTGACGTTAATATTTTTTAAATTGTGATGAGAAGCTCCTTCGATCAAGAGATGTTTTTCAGATAGCGGCCGTCTTTCTTTTGGAATGGGAATGGTAAGTTTGCCAGATAAATAGGCAGCTGTAAGGGAATTTTTGCATTGAAGAAGATCTTCGACTTTTCCTTGGAAAAGAATTTCACCGCCCTTGATGCCTGCAAGAGGGCCCACATCGACAATTTGATCGGCATGGCGAATTGTCTCTTCATCATGTTCGACGACAATCACAGTGCTTCCTTTTGCGCATAGCCGGCTTAAAGAATTAAGAAGTTTGACATTGTCTCTAGGATGAAGGCCGATAGAAGGTTCATCCAAAATATAGGTCGCATAGGAGAGCCCGGAGCCGATTTGAGAGGCCAGGCGTACTCTTTGGGATTCTCCTCCTGAAAGTGTAGGGGCTGTGCGATCTAGGGTTAAATAATGCAGTCCAACTTCTTTAAGAAAAGAGAGCCGCTGTTTGATCTCTTTGAGTAGCTCTTCGGCAATCAGTAGATCATTTTCAAAAAGAGCAAGTGTCTCGAAAAAGTGGGTGCATTTATCAATAGAAAGAGCAGTCAATTCATGGATGCGCTTTCCCCCTAAAATAGTGGCCGCTGGGTAGGGACGGATGCGTGCTCCTTGACATTCGGAGCAGAGTGATTCCTCCATCAGCTCTTTTAAGTTTTCGCGGTAATGATCACTGACCGCTTCTTGCAACCGTTTATGGGCTTCAAAAAGCACCCCTTTCCATTGCACGTAATCGGTCCATCTTTTTCTTTTATGGGGATGGACAAAAACCATTTTGGTCCACTTTTCTTTGGTGCCATAGAGGAAAACTTCTTGCGCTTTTTTTGGGAGCTTTCCCCATGGAATATGGACATCAAAATCATAGATGCGTGCTAAATTGTTATAGATATTTCCATAGCGCACTGTTGTATAGGAGCTAGCAATTTTGCAGCAGTCTTCTGCGATACTCAAATGGGGATCAATGATTTTTTCAAGGTCAAATTCAGCCACTTTGCCAAGACCATGGCATTTAGGGCACATTCCTGACGGATGATTAAAAGAAAAATCTTGGGGATTCAGGGGGCCATAGGAGCGGCCAGATTTGCTGCTGTAAGCATGTTCAGAAAATAGAGTATCTTCTGCAGTATCAACATTGAAAACACTCATCATCCCTTGACCTATTTCTAAAGCTTGGATCACTGCTTCTGCAATTCTTTTATGCTCCTCTTTTTTTAAGAGGATCCTGTCAATGACAAGGTCGATATTATGGGCCATTTTTCCATCTAATTGGATTTTATTGGAGAGTTCGACAATTTCTCCATCAACGCGCGCACGTGTAAACCCTTTGCGCAAAAGTTCGGCAAAATCCTCTTTAAATTCCCCTTTGCGATTTTTGGCATAAGGAGCTAAGAAAATGAGCTTAGTTTTTTCAGGGAAAGATAAAATTTTGCGGATAATCGATTGGGCGCTTTGTGCAGTTACAACTTCACCGCTGATCGGGCAATGGGCCGTGCCGATGCGTGCATAGAGTAATCGCAAAAAATCATAGATGCCTGTCATTGTACCGACAGTAGAGCGTGGATTTTTTCCAGCTGTTTTCTGTTCAATGGCAATTGTAGGCGAAAGACCGGAAAGCAGCTGTGCATCAGGCTTGGGCATTTCACCTAAGTGGCGGCGTGCATAAGCAGAGAGCGATTCAATATAGCGCCTTTGTCCTTCCACATAAATGGTGTCAAATGCAAGGGATGATTTTCCTGAACCGGAAACGCCTGTAAAAACAATGAATTTTCCCCGCTCAAGATCCAGATCCACGCTTTTGAGATTGTGGACTTTAACCCCTCTTAAAATAATTTTTGACTTTTCATTCTTCATGGGCAAATAGTATACTAAACAAAAGGAATTATATGCGTACACGGACAAAAATTATCTGTACTATGGGCCCTGCTGTGGCCAGTTTAGAGAAGATGATCGAGCTCATCGATGCTGGAATGAATGTCGCACGATTGAATTTTAGCCATGGGACCCATGCAGAGCATCTTAAAACCATAGAAAATCTTAAAAAAGCGCGTGAAAAGCGCAAAATTCCTTTAGCAATCATGCTCGATACAAAAGGGCCAGAGATCCGGGTTGGGAAACTGAAAAATGAAAGTATTACATTACATGCCAAACAAAAAATTTATCTTGTAGGGGAAGAAGAAGAGGGAAATGAAAAACAGATTCCTATCCATCCTGAGATGGCCCTAAAAGCTTTAAAACCAGGCCAAGCAGTTCTATTTGATGATGGTTATATCACCACTCTTGTGCTTGAAAAAAGCAATAAAGGTGTTCTTGTCGAAGTCCAAAATGAAGGCGTTTTAAAATCAAAAAAGGGGGTCAATATCCCAGGGGTTGATGTAGGACTTCCTGCAATGACTAAGCAAGATATTGCCGATATTATTTTTGGATGCGAGCAAGATGTAGATATTATTGCTGCTTCATTTATCCGCTCTGCTGAGCATGTCAGGGAAATAAAAAATCTGCTTCTAAAGCAAAAAGCAGCTCATATTCTAGTCATGGCCAAAATTGAAAATAGTTTAGGGGTACAGAATTTTGATGCGATTTTGCAAGTGGCAGATGGCATTATGGTGGCGCGCGGCGATTTAGGCGTGGAACTTCCTTTAAAGAAAGTGCCGGTGTTACAAAAAATGATGATCCGCAAATGCATTGAAGCCGCAAAGCCTGTTGTAACAGCGACCCAGATGTTAGAATCAATGATTAAAAATCCGCGGCCAACGCGTGCTGAGGCATCCGATGTGGCCAATGCGATTTATGATAGTACCTCCGCCGTGATGCTCTCTGGTGAAACAGCCATCGGCGCTTATCCCATTGAAACAGTAACACTCATGAAAAGCATTATTGATGAGGCTGAAAAAGACTTTAATTATCGCGATTTTTTCAATCAACATTCACGCCAAGAGTCCCATGATATCTCTTCATCTATTTCACTAGCTGCAGTTAAAACTGCTTACACCTCTGGAGCCACTGCGATTTTTGCTTCCACAAATAGCGGCTATACAGCGCGCATGATTTCCCGTTTTCGACCTAAAATGCCCATTGTGGCGCTGAGCTCTGACCATAAAACCTATCACCAGATGGCTTTTGATTGGGGAGTGATCTCAGCCACTTGTGCAGATATTAACAGCATTGATGAAGCATTAACTGTGATCAGCCATTTTGCGAGAAACAAAAAACTGGTGGAATATGGCGATTTAATTGTGCTGACAGCAGGGACTCCCCTGGGGACTTGTGGCACGACCAACATGATGATTGTAGAGAGTATCGGGGACGTGCTCATCCGAGGCCATCGAGGCAAAGGGGAAAAAGTGCAGGGTAAAATAGCGATCCTTCTTTCCCCTGAAGAAAAGCCACCAGAAAAGATGAAAGATCGCATCGTCGTTATCGCGCGCTTTGATGATTCTTTTGAGGGCCATTTAAAAAAAGCACGGGGGATTATTTTGCAAAACCATCCTGAAGATTTACATTCAGAATCAGGCGCGCTTTTAATTGCAAAACGGCTAGGTCTTCCTATTTTAGTGCGCGCAGATGGGGCTCTTGCACGATTGAAAGAGGGAGAAACGGTGATTTTGGACCCCGAAAAGGGGATTGTCTATAAGGGCTTCCATGATAAACATGAAGAAGAAATGGTCCCTGCGATTACTGATCCAAGAGATTAGGCTGGTGAAAGAAAATCATCGTAGTCCCTAATCTTGCAATACCTGTTTGCAGTACTTTTTTAGCTTCTTTTATTCCCCGATTAAATAATACTTTAAAAGCTTCGATAATTAAGTCAATTATCACCAGCAGAATAAATAGTTTTACTTCTGGAGGTAATTTTAAATCTATTTCAGAAACATTCGAAGATTGTGAGAGCACTCTTTCACGCTGTGCGGCTTGCCTTTCTCTTTCTATCGTTCTTTGTTCAATGTCTTCTGGTCCCGGAATTGCACCCATATCCACTAATTGCTGGACTTCCTCTTCCGTTGCTCCATCGAGAAGATCTAAAGCTGCACGGTCAAAACTATCTTCTGTATGTTCAGGCACCTGTAGCGGAGTATATTCTGCAGTTAAAGTGCGACGTACTACATCGCTAACTTTATTGACTGTATCCTCTAAATCAGCGGTGAGTTCTTCATATCCCTGATCAAGAGATGTGCTGGCAGCATCATATAGCCGATCAGCTGAACTGCCCATGGATTCTAAGAGTGAATTTATTGTTTTCATAGTTATATTATATCAAAAAATTTAATTATATAAAGTATAAATTTTATATATACTTAATTCTTTGATAATAAGTAACTTAAGAATACAGCAGCAAGGGAGGCCGTATCAACGCGCAACGTATTTTCATGGAGGCTGACCCCAGTGGCATTGAGGCTCTTTTCTAAGAAGGTGATTTCTGGGTCAGCCAACCCTTTTTCAGGGCCTACAAAGAAGAGAATGTCTTTTTGGGAATGAAGAGACCTCTTTGAAAAAAGAGGGGTTTTTGGCCTTATATCTCCAAAGAATATTTGGCCTGAAAAAGGGGGCCATTTCTGGAGAGGCGGTTTTTCATAAATCCTTGGAAGATAGAGTCTTCCGCACTGCTTTAAGGCACTAATAGTTAAGTTCTTCAGACGGAGATTTTGTTGAAGGCTGATGGTCTTTTTTTCGCTAAAAGTAGCGGGGTAAAGCCAGAACTCAGAGGCGCCAAGTTCTGTCCCTTTTTCGATGATGTATTCAAGGGAAGAGGGTCGCACTAGAGCTTGAGCTAGGATGATTTTTTGCGTTTGTTGGGGGATATGGCTTATGTCATCAACTTCTATTAAAGCGGATCGTTTAGAAAGGTCTATTAGGACGCCTTTTGCAAGCGATCCTTTCCCATTGGCAAGTTCAATAGAGTCCCCTTTTTTGCGACGCATCACATGGAGGTGGCGCAATTCATCTCCTATCAGTTCGACAGGAGCATTTTCCTTAAAATCAGTATCGATGTAGAATCTATTTTCCGGCATAGGAGCTATTATATGATTTTCATCATTCTCTTAAATCATGGACAGGTAAGTCATGAAAATTGTTGATATGTATGAAGCAAAAATACATTTTTCTAAGCTTGTAAATTCTGTTATCCATGGAAATGAGGTTTTAATTGCTATAGCTGGAAAACCTGTAGCTAAACTGGCGCCTATTAGTAAAAAACCTGCACGGCGACTTGGAGTACTTAAGGGAAAGATTAAAATCGCAAAAGATTTTGATGCGCCATTACCTGATGAAATTATTGAATAGACCTCTTGCATAACCATCCTTTCGTGCCCGTGCCCGATCTTCTTCCCAATCTTATCTTTCTAATTAGCGGGCACGTTATTAAGAAGGGTCAACTGCCGAAACAAAAATCTTAGTGCAAGCAGGCTTTTTTTAACATTTCGGAGAGGTTGTCTTTAACGCCTGACATGTGCTGAAGATCATGCAAATTGACAATCGAGAGCGCACTTAAGAAGCGAAAATGGGAATTGGTTTTTTTATATTTGCTGAAATTAAAAATCAGTTTGGGCCGAAAATCTTCCACCATCAAATCATCGACTGTTTCATAGATTTGTAGTTCTACATCGGGAAGCTTCACTTTATAGGCAAAGATTTCAGGGATAAAAAACTCGATGAATTCAGTCGGATAGATTTCACGAAAAGTGGAAAGGTGGCCAAGCAGGTTTTCAAAAAGCTCTTTTTCATCAGGCAAGATGACAGCTAGCGCATCATGTCTAAACGGTTTTTTGAGCCGGTCTAATGTTTGTTGCTTCCAGCGGTTATGTTGCCAAAGCCACTCTCCAGGCCGCTCTTGGATGCTCTCTTCTAATATTCTTAGGGCATCCATCATCAATCTTTTGACTTCTTGATCAATAGGCTCTTTAGGCATGGGGTAAATGGGATCGGAGTAATGGATCGAATAGCGCCCTTGAATTCTGCGCGTAGTGGCCACAATGATGGGGCATTCCATTTTGTAGGCAAGCATCGCAGCAATAGGAGAGGTCCAGGCAAGTCTTCCGAAAAAAGGGCTGCAGAATCCGCTATCAGGCATCCCTTGATCACCAACAATCCCTAAAAAATAATGGTTTTTTAGTGCGCGCATGCCTTCGCGAATGGCATTTTTGGGTGGGATCACTGTGCCGCCATATTTTTGGCGAATCGATAAAATCCAGTTATAAAGGGCTCGATTTTTAGTCGGTCGTCCAATGCAAACACCGGGCATGCGACTTGTTCCTTCTAAGAAAAGAATCTCCCAATTGGACTGATGGCCACAAAAGAAAATAATGCCTGTTTTTTTTAAAAGCGCCTCTGCTGTTTTAGGATTTTCACAAGTGGCAATGGTATGGATCTGTTTTTCTCTTGAAAGTTTGGGATATTGCAAGCAGGTGATCATGAGGTTTTGGAACGATTCTTTGGCAATGCGCACAATATCGCTATTGCTTAAGTGCAAGGTTTTGGCCAGTGCCAGATTAGAAAGGGCTCTTTTACGAAATTTTGGCAGCAGATAGTACGCAATAACTCCTAGTCTATTTCCCCATGCATTAATCCAGCTATAGGGGAAAAAGAGAAAAGGAAACGTTATTAGTCGTATGAATAAGTAACTAATCACAAATTCCTATAAGCTGCTCAAGCTGGCAAGAGAAATCTAGATGTTTTACAGAATTGCGGATCTTTTGCGCACTCTCATCTGTTTTTTTTTGCTCAAGGGCAATCTGTAGCGATGCAACCACACTTTCTATAGAGCGCAAATCCTCTATCACGCTGCCGCTAAATCCATTTAAAACTTCATGGCCGCCATTTGTTTTAGAAGAGACCACAAATAGTCCCATGGCTAAAGCTTCAAGTGTGACATTGGAAAAAGGGTCATAAATAGAAGGAATCACAAGGCAGTCTGCCACTTGATAAAACCGGCGGATGTTTTCCTGTGCACCAAAGAAAAACAGATTTTTTTCTATTTTTAGAGTTTTGGCTAAATGTTTGTAATAGGAGAGGTTTCGCTCATGGCCAACAACCGATAATTGCCAATCTTTTAACTGTTGTAATGCTTTTAGAAGAATAGGTAATCCTTTACGCCCATAATTATGGCCAACGAAAAGAAATTGGTATTTAGAAGGGTCTAAATTTTCTCTGGCATCTTGCCATGTTTCAAAATCATCCTGCATCCCCTGCCAGTCCACTCCATTGTGAAGCAAATGGATTTTAGAGGGATCGACTTTGTAGTAGTGAAGAATTTCTTTTTTCACCATGGCTGAATTGGCAATCACAACTTTTAAATCAGGCTGTTCTAAGGCTGTTTTTTCAAAGTGCAGAAAAGTGTGATGGCCTGGATTGAAAAGATGAGAAAAGCGCTGCCAAGGCCCTTCAAATTGGGCTAAATGGTCTAAATAAGCGCGATGGATTCCATTTCCAAGTCTTAAATGGGTCTGAAACTGGTTGCGCTCCATGCCAAAAATGATTTTGGGAGAGCGGCCTTTTAAAAAGTTTTGACAGTGGCGATCAAATTCATGCACTTTTAGAAAATTCATGGGGCTTTTTAAGGCAAAAGAGTGAAATTCAAGGCTGCTTTTTTGAAAATGGGGATCC